>JAFUUG010000306.1 GCA_017483905.1 Bacillota bacterium | reverse complement strand
AGTAGGATTTTGACTCATAAAAATATGTGTTTCCACTGCGCTTATCGAATGCTTTTATAATAGATGACATATCACACCTCCTAGTTATGTATTATAACACATAACTAGGTTAAATGCAAAATCCAATAGAAAAAAATTTAGATTTTATGCGACTTTCAAATATTATATCCCATCATTCCTAGTTATGAATCACGGGAATGCAGGTTTTTCAAAGAGCCTTAAAATCAATATAGACTCACATAACGATAGGATCTCAGCATCTCCGAAATCACAAAAAGATAAAAAAGGGAAAATTATTTTGATAAAAAGCACAAAAATAGATACAGTAAACGGATATGCAAACATTGCCCTGACCGAAGAATACAAATCTATTCTTAAGTCATATTTGGACGGCTCCTACATTGACGAAACAGAAGAAAACGAAACAAATCTTCCTATCGAGGGTGCTCCTGATGAAACAGCTAAAACAGCCGGAGTTGATATTCTCATAAAAGAACTTAATGACTTCAAAATTGACTTATTTCCGGTAGAAGAATAAGAAAACTGTACTTTTCCGTGTGAAAATAATTATAAACTCATTGGCTATTTTGACATTAAAAACAAAAAAGTACGAAAGCAATACAATTTATTTTATAATCTTCTGATTTTGGCATACATAATTATATTTTACCTATAAAATTCCGAAATCGGCATTTTTATTGACAATGTTTTTTGGATAATATATAATAAAAGAAAAACAAAGTTTTTGCAGGGGGCGGTATAATGGTAGAGCGTAAAGAATATCTTGAAAAAATAAATCTTTGGCGTGAAGAAAAGGTCATAAAAGTTGTAACGGGCATCAGACGCTGCGGAAAATCCACACTGTTGCAGCAATATCGTGACTATCTTATCAATACAGGTGTTTCTTCCGAACAGATAATTTCTATCAATTTTGAAGAACTGGAATATGAAGAATTGCAGGACTACCACAAGTTGTATACCTATATTACCGAAAGGCTCGTTCCCAACAAATATACCTATATTTTCCTTGACGAGATACAGAAAGTTGATAGCTTTGAAAAAGTCGTAGACAGCTTGTATGTCAAGGATATGACGGATATTTATATCACAGGTTCAAATGCGTATATGCTTTCGGGTGAACTTGCGACCCTGCTTTCGGGCAGGTATATAGAGATCTCAATGCTCCCGCTTTCATTTGCGGAGTTTTCCCAACTTCGCAGCGGAACAGCGGATGAAATTTTTTCGGAATATATGAGATCGGGTGGTTTCCCGTATATTGCCCAAATGGACGGGACAAAGGAAAAAGCCGATATGTACCTTGAAGGAATATACAATACCATAATCATAAAGGATATCGAAGAAAGGCAAAAACGCCGTAAAAAAGACCCCAATAAGCGAAAAATAACCGACCTGCTGCTTTTGAAAAATATAGCAAAGTTTCTTTCGGGATCGGTCGGAAGTCCTATTTCCATAAAAAGCATTTCCGATTATATAACTTCATCGGGAAGAAAAGTCAGTGCCAATACTATAAACGATTATGTTGAAACTCTTGTTGAGGCTTTTATCTTCTACCCCGCAGACAGATATGATATTGTGGGCAAGCAGACATTAAAAATGAATCAGAAAATGTATATCGTCGATCTTGGTATAAGAAATCATCTTTTGCCACGCCGCAATTATGACTTGGGCTTTTCGCTTGAAAATATAGT
>JAFUUG010000025.1 GCA_017483905.1 Bacillota bacterium | reverse complement strand
TAGGCACCATCGTACCAAGTCCCTGAAAAAAACCACGGAATACTGCAAGTATCGCCACCACGAATATCGTAGGTGAAAGTGTAAGTATGGCATAATAGCTTCTCGGACTTTTTATCGCATCGCAGAACCACCCTGCCCCGAAAAACATCACCAGCGAACAGATCGCCCCTATGCTTCCCGATATCCAGAAAGATACTTTCAATATTCTTTTCACATTACTGTATTCGCCGAGGCTGACTCTCTCCGAGATCATTTTTGAGATTGCCGCAGGTATGCCGGCAGAACTCAGCACCAGAAAAAAACTGTATAAATAATATCCTGCGCTGTATATCCCGTTTCCCTCATCGCCTATCATATTGGTAAGCGGCAGCCTGTATAAGAAACCGAATACCTTTACCAGTATTCCCGCAATAGCAAGGATAGCAGCCTGCTGAACAAAAGAAGAGCTTTTTTTCTTTTCCTGACCCATCATCTCACTCCCTAAGGAAGAAGTATCAATTTCTGTTTGCTTTTCTTCTCAGTACAGGATCGAGTATTTTCTTTCTTATTCTGAGATTTTCGGGAGTTATCTCTACCAGTTCATCATCGGCAATAAATTCTATACATTTTTCAAGACTCATAACAATATGAGGCGTAAGTTTAAGAGCTTCGTCGGCACTTGAAGAGCGTGTGTTTGTAAGCTGTTTCTTCTTGCATACATTTACTTCCATGTCGTTGCTTCTTGAATTTCTTCCGACTACCATTCCGGCATACACCTTTGTACCTGCTCCTATGAAGAGATCCCCTCTCTCCTGTGCATTGAACAAACCGTAAGTAATGGCATCGCCCGTCTCAAATGCTATAAGAGAACCCTGAGGACGGCTGACGATATCTCCCTTGTATGGTTCATATCCGTTAAATACGTTATTGAGTATACCGTTACCCTTTGTATCTGTCATAAATTCGTTTCTGTATCCTATAAGACCTCTTGCAGGTATATTGAATTCAAGTCTTGTATATCCTCCGTTAGCCGAGGGTGCCATATTTGTCATTTCGCCTTTTCTCGTTCCCAGCTTCTCTATAACACTTCCCACAAATTCTTCGGGAACATCTATTGTAGCCGTTTCCATAGGCTCGCAAAGCTGACCGTCAATAGTCTTGTATAATACTTCCGGTCTTGACACCTGGAATTCATATCCCTCTCTTCTCATAGTTTCAATAAGTATCGAAAGGTGAAGTTCCCCTCTTCCGCTGACCTTGTATGAATCCGCGGAATCGGTTTCTTCCACTCTCAGACTCACATCGGTATTGAGTTCTTTCATAAGTCTGTCTCTTAAATGTCTGCTTGTAACGTATTTGCCCTCCTGCCCTGCGAAAGGACTGTCATTTACGATGAAGTTCATTGCAAGCGTAGGCTCTGAGATCTTATTTACTTCTACCGCGATCGGATTATCCACCGAGCAGACGGTATCGCCTATATGTATCTCCTCGATACCGCTTACCGCTACTATAGAACCCATTTCCGCACTCTTTACTTCTATTCTTTCAAGACCCTCAAACTCATATAATTTGCTTATCTTAGCCTTTAAGAACTTGTCCTTGTCATTGTAATTAACGACGGAAACATCCTGATTAAGAGAAACTTTTCCGTTTATTATCTTTCCAATTCCTATTCTTCCCACATAGTCACTGTAATCTATAGTAGTCACAAGTAACTGAAGATCGGCATCGGGATCGCCCTCGGGAGCAGGTATATGCTCGATTATCGTATCGAAAAGACACTTCATATCCTCCGCATCTGCAACTTTGTCCGCTTCAAGTGATGCCTTTCCGAGTTTAGCCGATGCAAATACGAACGGAGAATCAAGCTGTTCATCGTTTGCGTCAAGCTCCATAAAAAGTTCAAGTATCTCATCGACTACCTCCGTAGGTCTTGCTTCGGGCTTATCCGTCTTATTTACGCACACAACAACAGGAAGACCAAGACCCAGCGCATTTTTAAGCACAAATTTAGTCTGAGGCATAGCACCCTCATAGGCATCTACCACAAGCACAACACCGTCAACCATTTTAAGCACACGTTCGACCTCACCGCCGAAGTCGGCATGACCCGGTGTATCTACTATATTGATCTTTGTATCACCGTAATACACAGAAGTATTCTTTGCAAGTATCGTGATACCTCTTTCTCTTTCAATATCACCCGAATCCATAACTCTTTCTCTTATCACCTGATTTGAACGAAAAGTACCGCTTTGCTTGAGCAGTTCGTCCACAAGCGTAGTCTTACCATGGTCTACATGGGCAATTATTGCGATATTTCTTATATCTTCTCTTTTAGTTATCACTGTAAATACCTCAATTCTGATTTCAAAATTTTATTCCGTTTTATTTTACGGCATTACTCTAATTTTATCATATATCCCCTGTTTCTTGCAAGTATAATTATAACAAAAAATAACTTTTTTTATCGTAATTTATTATCGTAAAACAACAAACACCTCCGAATATTGCATCAAAAGCATTTTCGGAGGTGTGATAATATTATATTAGTTTAAAACTCTCTTTGCTCCCGCATAAGTACTTAAAGCATAGCTGTCATAGAGATTTGATATACAGATACCGTTTCCGTATCCGTCTGTAGAGTGTATGTACTTTCCATCACCGTAATATAATCCGACGTGTGAAACATAAGAACTGTAACCGTCTGTAAAGTAGATTATATCACCCGGCTGAAGGTCTTCTTTGTCAACATATACACCGTCACAAGCAGCCTGATCTGCTGCTACTCTGTGAAGACTTATTCCGAAATGGTTATATACCTGTGATGTAAAGCCTGAGCAGTCAACACCGCTTGTAAGGCTGTTTCCGCCATATACATAAGGTGTTCCGAGGAACTGCTGCGCATAGTCGATGACTTCCTGTCCTCTTGAAGAATTTGAAGAAGCAGGCTGTGCCTGTGGATATTCGCTTGTTATTTTAAGGAATTCCGCACTCACATAACCGGTCGCACCATTTGCATCGCAAACCTTTACCCACTGACCGTCATTTTCAAGTACATTCAATATTGCACAATATTCAAATGTCTTTATTACAGAAGAACTTTCACTCTTTGCACTTCTTAAATTAAGACCGTCGCCCGACTGTACGATACCGTACAAAGGAGCCGATGGAGCAGGAGCAGCCGACATAGGTGTCTGAACATCTTCTACTATGACAGCATCTGTCGTAATATAAGCCTTGTTGATATATCCTGTCTGACCATAGTAATCTATCTGATACCATTCACCCGTTGCGCCTGTGATCTCAAATGATTCCCCTATGGTCGCTCCCGAGAATATCTCGCCGTCAGGAGAATAACGAACATTAACATCAGTATCTGTTATATATCCTGTTGCTGCAAGGGCACTGTAGCAATTTACAGCTGCCAGAGCAAGACCGAGCGAAATAATTCTTTTTATATTTAACTTCATTTTCATTTTCCTCCTAAGTAAAATCTATACACATTTCTTTCATTTGTTACATAATTATTACAAATCTATATTTATTATAGTCGTTTCGTCATATTTTGTCAATACCTTATTTAATTATTTCAGAAATTTTTTCATTTTTTCAAATTCTTGTTTTTCTGCCGTTTTTCCGCTCTTTTCCTGTGCAATATAATATATATTCCCCTCAAAAAACATTATTGTTCCTTTTTCTTAACAACTTTGTAACATTTTTTGCAATAATGGTTTAATTTTTAACATTCCGTAATATTTTCCAAAATATAACGATTTTTTATATTTTATAGTATTTTATAATATTGCAATATTTTTTTTGCTATTGTATAATAAATTTATCAACAAAACGATCTATTGTATCTCATTAATTCAAAGGAGTTCTTGACTATGAAAAGAAATATCAAAAAAAATATTTTTATCCCCCTTATTCTTATGTCATCATTATCCTGTTCATACACATCATACGCAGGGGAATTATCCTCTCTTCCAACCGCAGGCATAGCTGTTGACGGCTCTTTAAGCAATATCACCGCAATAATCTCGGATGACCTGTCATATATTCCTCTTCGCAGCGTTTCCGACATTCTCGGCGGCACTACCTCTTGGGACAGCACATCAAAGACGGCAAAAATAACATTACAGGAAAAAACGGCAGAGTATACCCTCGGCGATCCCGATATAAAATTAATAGATGATCACATCTATATACCTCTTCGCAATGCCGCCGATACTCTCGGTATCGACATAAACTTCGATCCCGTTTCAAAGACCGTCCTTATCTCGTCCGTTACGGCAAAAAAGAAAGATGATAGCGTACCTGAAAACGGCTCTCCCGAAAAAGTATCATCTTCAAGCTCCTTTGCCGCCAGACTTAACGCACAGATAGAGAAAACAGGGAATTACACCATTTCCCCTCTGAGTGTAAAATATGCACTTGCCATGGCAGCAAACGGTGCAGACAAAGAAACGGCAGATGAAATAACAAAGCTTCTCGATATACAGGATCTTGACAAATTCAACGATGAAGTTTCCGAATATATCAGCAAATATAAAGAAAAATCACACGAAACCGCCGACAATGAATCATCATACTCAGCCGACTATCCGAAATTCACGCTTAATATTGCAAATTCCGTATGGTATAATTCAGGCGATGCCGACAGTGCAGGCAGATTTTCCGATAAATTTCTTAAAACCGTCACCGATAAATATGACGGTACAGCCGAAACGGTAAATAATTCAAATGCCGTTGAAAAAATAAATTCATGGTGCGATGAAAAGACAGCCCATAAAATACCATCTATCATCTCAAACAGTGATTTCTTAGCCTGCCTTACAAATGCCGTTTATTTCAAAGCAGGCTGGCAAAATACTTTTAATATATCCGCAACAAAAAAAGATACTTTCACCGACAGAAACGGAAACAAAAAAGAAACGGATTTTATGAATAACTCCGCCGAACATTACAAATATTACGAAGACAGTGACCTCAAAATTATCTCCCTTCCTTATGCAGGTTCGGATATGAGTATGTATATCGCCCTCACCGACATCGAAAACGTTGATTTTGAAAAATATATAGATAAAATGACAACAAAAAAAGTTGAAGTATCAATGCCTAAATTCAAGACCGAATATTCCGTTACACTCACAGACGAACTTAAAAACCTCGGTTTTTCAAAAACATTCGATACCTCCTCTCCTCATTTTACGGCTATGTTCGATCAGACAGACGGCTTTCTCAATGCCGATATATCTCAGGTTCTTCATAAAACATATATCGACGTAAATGAAAAAGGCACCGAAGCCGCCGCAGTTACGGCAATAATGATGCTCACAAGTGCCCTCGAACAAGAACCCGAAAAAATATATTATTTCAAAGCCGATAAACCTTTCACATACTTTATCCGTGACAATTCAACAGGCGATATCCTCTTTATCGGCGAGTACGCATATATCGAATAATTTACCTCAAAAAAAATTTTCACCTGCATAAACATAAAAAAACGATGCGAAAAATCACTTTTCCGCATCGTTTTTTTAATTTTTATCTTGCGAGCCAGCCGCCATCGACAGCCACCGTAAATCCGTTCACATACTCGGCCGCCTTTGAGCAAAGGAAAACGACCGCTCCCGCCATATCCTGAGGTGTTCCCCATCTTCCGGCAGGTATTCTCTCAAGTATCTCTCCCGCTCTCTTTTCGTCATCTCTGAGCTGTGTCGTATTGTTCGTTGCCATATATCCCGGCGCAATAGCATTCACATTTATCCCCTTTGAAGCCCATTCGTTCGCCAATGCTCTCGTAAGACCAAGCACCGCCGATTTACTTGATGTATATGCAGGTATTCTTATACCGCCCTGATAGCTTGTCATAGATGCCACATTCACGATCTTTCCGCCCTCGCCCTGTTTCACATACTGCCTTGCAAAAGCCTGTGAAAGCAGAAATACCATATTCAGATTTATATTTATCACCTTGTTCCAGTCATCTTCCGTCACATTTATTGCATCTTCTCTCAGTATTATTCCCGCATTGTTCACGAGTATATCCGCTCTGCCGTATTTTTCAACGACTTTTCCGAGAATAACTTCTGCATTTGAAGTATCCGAAAGATCGGCTATTATCTCATAGAATTCCCCACCGTCTTTTTCTATCAGCTTCGCCGTTTCCTCACAGCTTCTCCTTGCCACGCCGCAAACCTTTGCCCCTGCCTGTGCAAGCGCAACGCACATTCCCTGTCAAAGTCCGGTATTTGCCCCCGTGACTGCTGCAATTTTTCCTTTTAAGCTAAAATCATCGAGTATCATAAATAAACTCTCCCTTCGTATTTGTATTTTTGAGTTGCCCTTTAACAAATGATAACTTAATCATTATCATAATGACCTTTACAAGCTGCTATTATGACTGCCCCCTCTTCTATACGATATACTATTCTGTTAAAATTATCTATTCTTCTGCTCCACCAACCGCTCTTATTGTTTTTCAGAGGTTCCGGTTTTCCTATCCCCTCATAAGAATTCCTTTGAATATCTTTCAAAATAGTATTGATACGTTTCAAAGTCTTTTTATCCTGTATCTGCCAATAACAGTAATCTTCCCATGCGGTTTCTTCCCATAACAGCTTCATCACTCCACCTCGATCAGATCATGCTCGGCTAATTTTGCTTTTCCCGATTCAATATCGGAAATAACTTTTTCGAGATGTTTCATATTGCTTTCGGAATAAAACGGATCAGCCGATACTTCAAACGGGATCTTTTTCTCCCGTGATATCGTTTTAGCAAAATAAGTAAATGCGTCAGTCATAGTCAGTCCCATTTCCGCACATACCTGCTCCATAGTTTTCTTTAATTCCTCGTCCATACGAAAATTCACCATAACCTGTGCCATAATATCAACTCCCGCCTTTTTGTTTTACTCTTCTTTCCCGAAATATGTCACCGAAAGCATCGTTATATCATCAAACTGCGGTGCTTCTCCGACAAATTTATCAATATCCCTTTTCATTGCAACAAGAAGTTCTTGCGCTGCAAGTTCTTTATTGTTATTAAGTGCATCTATCATTCTTTCCGCTCCGAAAAGTTCATTTTTTGAATCTGTAGCCTCTGCGACACCGTCCGTATATACAAATATCCTGTCGCCCTTTTCAAGCTTTATCTCATATTCCGCAAACGGCATGCCTTCCATCGCCGCAAGTGCAAGAGCGTGCTTATCCTTGAAAAGTTCCCAGTCGCCGTTCGCTCTCTTTAAAGCAGGATATTCGTGTCCGGCATTTGCACATCTCATGATACCCGTATCTATATCAAGTATGCCTATCCATGCCGTTACGAACATATCCGCATCGTTACCCTCACAAAGTGCGTCATTTGCTCTTGAAAATATCTCACTCGGACTTCTTCCCGTTTCCGCAAGGCTCTTTATCGCCGTTTTACTTCTCATCATAAAC
>JAFUUG010000305.1 GCA_017483905.1 Bacillota bacterium | reverse complement strand
GACCGAGGGCATACCACCTAAAATAAGAAAGTGTCAGATCAAGTATACTTCTGTCCACATTCAGCAGATAGGTATAGGCGGGACGAGATGTCAATATGGCAATTACAGTTGAAACAATGCCCAATATCATCAAAAACAGAATGCCCGATGAAGCATTGTCACGCACCGCCTTTTCATTTCCGGCACCGTAATACTGTGCAACAACTACACCGTTTCCTGCAGAAAATCCTATAGCAACTGCAAGGAAGATAAAAGTAAAGCTGCCTGTTGTTCCGACTGCCGAAAGTGCGTTCTCACTTGCATATCTGCCGACAATTATCGTATCAACCGTATTATAGAGCTGCTGCAGCAATGAGCCTGCAAGCACAGGAAATGAGAATTTCAAAATATGTTTCCACGGAGAACCCTCTGTCATTATTGTCGTCATTTCACCACCACCCAAACAAGCTCTTGCCCTGCTCAAGAGCGTACAACTCATTTATCTCATTTTCGTTAATTTCAAAATTGAGTATATCAAGATTTTCCCTCATTCGTTCAATATGTGTGGATTTCGGAATAATAACGATATCCTGCTGATAAAGAAAACGAAGTCCAACCTGTGCGGCAGTCTTGCGGTACTTTTTTGCCAAGCGAAGAAGCACAGAATTTGTAAAAAACCCATTTCTTCCGCAGGCAAGCGGCGACCAAGATTCATGTATCACACCATTTTCTTCAAGCAGCCTGTGCAGATTTTTCTGCTGTCTGAAAATATGTGTTTCCACCTGATCGACCGCAGGAATAACAGTACAATTCGCTGTAAGTCGCTTGAAATGCTCTTCCAAAAAATTTGCTGTGCCTATTGCACGGAGCTTGCCTGCCTTGTATGCGTCCTCCATAGCACGATATATCTCCAAGTAATCACCCGTAGGTTCGTGGATCAGAAGTAAGTCTATGTAGTCAAGATCAAGGTTTTTCAGTGAACTATCTATCGAATCGACTGTATCCCTATACCCTCTGCCGCCCCACAGTTTTGTTGTGATAAAGACTTCATCTCTTGCAAGCTGCGATTTCTTGATTGCCCTCCCGACTTGTTTCTCATTTCCGTAGCATTGTGCTGTATCTACCAAACGATAACCGATATTCAGTGCATCGGCAACACATTTTTCGGTAATAATAGATGGTATCTGATAGACTCCGTAGCCTATCCTCGGCATTTTTACACCATTATTCAAAGTTATGGTATTTTCCATTGCTTGCACCTCTTTCGAAAATTTGCTCTTGAATTTATCTCAATTATAGTGTAAAATGGTCTTAATGTCAAATATGAATTTAGTTAGGATGTCATAAGTAAATGATTATGTTAAATAACAATCTGCATATTTTTATCATTACTGCCGAAACAGGAAGTCTTACCGAGACTGCCAAGAAGCTGTATATATCACAGCCTGCCGTAAGTCAGGCAATAAAGAAGCTGGAAGAAGAACTGAACGTGAAGCTCTTTATCCGCAACAAGCGAAGCAGTCTCATTCTCACGGATGTTGGCAGGGAAATATTTGCACTTGCCGAGCAGATGCGGACACTTGAAAACAAACTTTACCAGAGAGCCTATGAGGAAAATCAGATGCTCAAAGGTGTCGTACGAATAGCATCTGTTCCTCTTGCGACTTCGCTGATACTCTCTCGTGTAATGCCTGTTTTCCGCAGGCAGTTCCCTGATGTGAAGATAGAACTGTTTGAGAGCGACCCTCTATCGGTCAAAAATATGGTACTTAACTATCAAGCCGATATTGGTATCAGTACGTCACCATATCTCGGACTTGCTTATAAAGTTCTGCTGAAAGACCGGATTGTTTCGATAAATCGCAATGTACCGGTAAAACTCGATCTTGCATCCGATACATCCGATCTGGTGCTGTGCCAAGTCGCATACGAATCAATAACCGAGCAGCTTAAAGGAAAGAATATCGACCTCACTCATGCAATCATTGTTAAAGCAGCCAGCACTCAGATCAACCTGATTGCCGGCGGAAATGGAATAGGTGCTATTTCGGAACTTATGCTTTCCAGTATTCCTAACTCACTTGTTATTGGCAAAGTAGAACCTAAAATAGAAATGGATATAAGCCTTATTGCTCATAATTTTGATGAGCTTTCGGTAGCAGCAAAACAGATGACGGAGATGATATTGGAGAGAGGAAATCTCAATCAATGATATTCGTATTCCGTTAACACTTCGCACTTATAACAAAATGAATTGTTATAGCCCTTCTCCAATCAATATGAGCTTGTATTCCTACTGATTGGCAATCAACTCCAACTGCCTATAGAGAGCAGAGAACTTCCTCGGTTGGCTAAACTGCAATTATTATATCAAAGAAAGGAATTTATAACATGGATATTTCAAATATAACAGATATTATAAAAACAAGAAAAAGTTTCCGTACTTTTGACGGAAAGCTCATTTCAAAAGAACATAAAGAGATGCTGTCGTCATATATTAAAACTATTGATAATCCTTACAATATCCCTGTGGAATTTATTTTTCTCAATGCAGAAGAACATGGACTTTCAAGCCCGGTAATTAAGGGAGAACATCTTTACATTGCTGCCAAGGTTCCGAAAACAGAACACTGTGAAGAAGCCTTTGGCTTTTCTTTTGAAAAAATGGTTCTGTATGCATGGTCTCTCGGCATAGGCACAACATGGATAGGCGGAACAATGCCAAGAGAAAAATTTGAAAAAGCAGTACAGCTTAAAGATAACGAATTGATGCTTTGTGTAAGTCCCCTCGGATATCCCGCAAATAAAATGTCAGTCAAGGAATTGGCTATGAGGGCAGCTATCAAAGCCGATAAACGTTCATCTGAAAAGGAACTCTTTTTTGAAAATAACTTTTCATCACCGCTGAATACTTCGGATGAAAAAGTCGCAAAAGCACTTGAAACCGTTCGTTTTGCTCCGTCTGCCGTTAATAAACAACCGTGGCGTATTGTAAAAACAGGTAATACTTATAACTTTTATGAATACAGTACCCTTGGCGGACATTCGGCAGCATGGGATGTGCAAAAAGTAGATATGGGTATCGCCTTATGTCATTTTATTACTTTAACAAGCGGAGAACTTTGCTTGTCCGATCCTCACATAGAAACACCAAAAAAACACCGAATATATTGCCGGTGTTTCGCTTTAAACAATGCGTACATTACTCAAAGCTGAGAATGATAGCGACTTTGTAACCGGGGAATACGATAATTATAGTATAACCATTGATTGATGAAGCATGGTGAAAAAAACCGGACCTCAAATTTTGTATGTTTGCCGCAGCACAAATATTACCGCTTCATAAATCTTGAAAATATATATTCCGCATATTATTTGGCATAGACTCAAACATCATTTTTACAATGATCTCTGACGATGTTGTATTATCGTTTAAAAACCATTCTTTTGTCATACCTACGCAGCCGTAGCAGTACAAACGAATACTATATTTGAGCTGAGCATCGAGAACATCGGTATTCAGCTTTTTTTGTGCCTCATTTTCATAACGTTTTACAAAATATTCAAGCATATACTGCCACAGTGCATTTTGAGATAGATCATCATAAGCACGCTTATAAAAAATAAAATCCATACGCATTTTTGCCATTGCCTTTGCCGCAGATTCAGCGGAAATTATATCTGTTTTGTAAGCATCACTTAAAAAGATCCACACAATAAGGTCATATTTATCCTTGAAATAATAGTAAAATGTAGGGCGTTCTATCTCCGCAAGCTTACAAATCTCAGAAACTCTTATTTTATCTATTGATTTGGTTTTCATTAACTCTTTCATTTTATCCGCTATCCATATTTTGGTTCGTTCTGCCATATCCTTCCCTCTTTCTTACAAAATCTAATTTTTATAATGTTTTCTTACATAATTATAATTTTGTAAGTTGTATTTGTCAATACCATCGGATATAATATTTACATCAGCAAAGAAATAACAAAAAGGAGTGAAAATATGGATTTTCTTGATCTCGCAAAAAATCGTTATTCCGAACGATATTTTGACAGCAAAAAAATAGAACAGGATAAACTTGACAAAATACTTGAAGCCGGTAGGATCGTGCCTACAGCTTGCAATTATCAGCCGCAGAGATTTTATCTTATAAGAAGTGATGACGGACTTGAAAAATTGAAGACAGTCACGCATTTTCATTATAATGTACCGCTTATGATATTGGTCTGCTATGATATAAAGGAAGTATGGAAAAATCCGGGCGATAGTTATTATCGGAACTATAATTCGGGTGAACAGGATGCTTCCATTGCCGCAACAACGATGATGTACGAGGCGAAGGAACTAGGTATACACACAATATGGATAAGAGGTTTTGATTCTAAAAACGTAGTCGAAACTTTTGGATTGCCCGAACATATTATACCCGTGATGATGCTTGGTCTTGGTTATCCAAATGAAAAAGCAAAGGCAAACGCATGGCATTTTAAACGCAACCCGATAGAAAATTTTGTAAAAGAATTGTGAGGTGATATCATGCACTTTACCGATACCGTATACAGGAATCCATATTGGCCGACATTTCCGTTACTTCAAATAACACAGGGCTGCACACATAACAGATGTAAATTCTGTACTATGTATCAAAATGTTGACTTCCGTCTGCAGCCAATAGAGTGGATCGAAGAAGATCTAAAGGAAATAGCTTCTATTGATCCAAATGCAAAAACTATACAGCTTTTAAGTGCAAACCCGCTTGTTATGTCGTATGATAAACTTGCTCCCGTACTTGAAATGATCAATAAATATCTGCCTAAAATGGAATATATATACACACAAGGGCGAGTAAGTGATTTGAATAATAAAAGCGTGGAACAACTGCGTAAATTGAAAGAACTTGGAATGCGTGAGATCTCTCTTGGTGTTGAAAGCGGTGATGACGATACACTTGAACGCATCAATAAAGGCTATCATGCATCGGATATCATTGAACAATGTGCCAAACTTAAAGAAGCAGGAATCGATTTCTGGATGACATTTTTAAACGGAGTCGGCGGCAAAGAGTTAAGTCAGGCTCATGCCGTAAATTCCGCAAAAATTTTCAGTCAATGCGAACCAATGCTTGTGGGAACGGGAGGTCTTACTCTCTTTCCCGGCACTCCACTATTGGAAGAAGCAAATAATGGTAAATTTAAACCGTTATCCGAAAAAGAAATGCTCATGGAGCTGAGAACATTTGTTGAAAATTTAACCTGCGATTGTTATTTTATAACACATCATACAGTTTCCGGCAAAAATCTGACAGGTCCCGATTTTCTTAAAAGAAAAAGTAATATTATCTCTACGCTTGATAACGAGATAAACCACGGCAATATGGATGCACTCGCAGCAATAAGAAGGAGCAAGCGAACACTATGAATAACGCAGGATTCTTCGTGCCTGAGCTGTACGAGAAT
>JAFUUG010000304.1 GCA_017483905.1 Bacillota bacterium | reverse complement strand
TTATAGTAAGCGACATTAAAAAATGTCGCTTACTATAACCCTCCGGGGGATGCACACGACTGCGTATAAGGTAGTTAGCCGCTTTGCGGCACGCAGTCGGTGCGAGTAAACGCCCAAAGTACAAGTACTTTTGTCGTTTACTATAATTAAACTTGTATAATTGAAAGGCGGTCACAATGAGATTTATTTTTCATTATGACCGTCTTTAAGCTTTTTATCTTATTTTTTTTATTCTATTTTCGAATCAAGGATAATATATATTTATAGAGCGTTTAAATATACAGATACATTCCGAAGAGAAGGAATGTGAAAGGAGAATTTTGATGGAAATGGATATGAGGGAAAATAACAGTGCAAGTATATCGGGAAAGATCGTTTCGGAACTTGAATTCGGACATGAAGTATATGGTGAGGGATTTTACAAATTCTTTATCGAAGTGCCGAGATTATCGGATACTGTCGATATTCTGCCGATAACCATATCGGAAAGGCTCATAGACAGAGAACTTTTTACAGTGGGAAGCTTAGTGGATATAAGCGGACAGCTGCGTTCATACAATAATTTCAGCGAAAACAAGAACAGACTGATACTGACGATATTTACAAGAGAGATCAAATTATCCGATAACAGCATGAATAACCCGAACATAATTGAACTTGACGGGTTTATATGCAAGAAACCTGTTTACAGAACGACACCGTTTGGCAGGGAGATAACGGATATGCTGGTAGCTGTAAACAGATCGTATAATAAGTCGGATTACATACCATGTATAGCATGGGGAAGAAATGCGAGATTTGCGGGAACTCTTGAAGTAGGGGACAATATAAAGATAACGGGAAGAATGCAGAGCAGAAATTATCAGAAAAAAACGGAAACAGGGGAGATAACGGAAAGAGTGGCTTACGAGGTCTCGGTATCGAAGATAATAAAAGAGGATAAAAATGATGAAGAGGATAAGGAACTGTAAACAAATAATTTTTTATTTTAATGTGTCCGGAGATTAAAGCAAATTATTTACAGAGTATATTGGGAGTCTTGACAAGAAATTTTGTTGAGGCTCTTATTTATAAAAAAATGTCCTTTTCTTATATATTTTGAGGGAATTTGGTCTTGACAATTCATTGTAGTTAGTATATACTAACTATTGATAAAGAATATTCAAAAAAGGAAAATATATTTTTTTTGAGTAAAAGTTAGCAGAAGCTAAGATATGTATGTGTCAGGAAAGGGTGACATAAATGGATAAATTTGCGGATAAAGACAATTCAGCCGGCTATGAAAGGACGAATATGAAAAAGGAAATAATAATCGAAAGACTGAAGGAAAAAGGATACAGGATAACAAAGCAGAGATTGGCGGTAATAGATACGATACTTGAAACGGAATGCAGCAGCTGCAAGGATATATATTACAATGCAGCGAAAATAAACGATAAAATAGGCACGGCTACTGTATACAGAATGGTAAATACCCTTGAGGAAATAGGGGCAATAAACAGGAAAAATATGTATAAGGTGGAATGTGAGGACAAAAGAGAAAGCGTATGCACTGTAATATTCGAGGATAATACAAAGTGCGATCTGTCATCCAAAATGTGGTATACGGTGATAAAAGAGGGACTTGCTGCCTGCGGATACAATAAGAAAATAGAGACAATCAAGGTAAGCGGATGATAATATGGAGTGTGGCAGAAAACAAGCGCCTATATCACATAAAGATAAAAATATTTTGTTGAAATTTATGTCGGTATATGATAAAATAATACATATAACTTTTATATGAAATAAATGTTGGGGTACGGAAGTGTTTGTATCCCGATATTTTTTTGAATGATCTTACAGGGAGGAAAAAAATGAATCTGTTGTTTTTATTGATACCGATAGCTTTGTTTCTTGGGATAGGTATATATCTTGCGGTACATATAGCAAAAATACCGATAATTGCAAAATACAAGAAAAACAAGCTGTTTGGAGCGGTGATAGTTGTATTTTTATTTGTACTGATGTTTCTGAGGGTATGGTCTGTATTGCCGATAATATTTTTTTTATTTGGAAGCTATATTATCGTTGAGATTGTTGATTCGGTGCTAAAAAGGAGCGTAAATGAGGAAATATACAAGAAATGGGGCAGGGTATATATGAACGGTGCGCCGGCTGTTGTCATTACTGTAATAATAGCTGTGTATGCTTATATAAATGCCAATACAGTGATAACTACACGATATAACATAAGTACCGAAAAGACGGGAATGGAGGACGGGATAAAAAGCGTTATGATCTCGGATTCGCATTTGGGTACGATAGTTAAAATAGACGATATGAAAAAATACTGTACTCAAATATCGGAAATGGAGCCTGATATAGTATTTCTCGTGGGGGATATATATGATGAGAGTACAGTTAAAGAAGATATGATAAATGCTTGCAGCTATATTGGGAATATAAAGAGCAAGTATGGGATATACTATGTAAACGGTAATCACGATGACGGTTCATACGGAAACAGAAATTTCAGAATAGCAGATATTGAAAAGGAATTTGAGAAAAACGGAGTTCACATATTAAACGATACTTCGGAATTGATAGATAATAAATTTTATGTTTCGGGAAGGATAGACCGTTCATTCGGAGAGAGAGCATCTATAGCGGAAATAATAAAAGATAACGATATGAGTAAATATAACATTCTGCTGGATCATCAGCCGACGGAAACGAATGATGCTGCGGAAAAAGGTATAGATCTTGAATTATGCGGACATACTCATGCAGGGCAGATATGGCCTATGGGACAACTATGTGAATTGCTGGGAATAAACGATCTGAATTACGGGATAAGGAATATCGGAAATTATAATCTGATAGTTTCCTCCGGAATAGGAGGCTGGGGATTCCCTATGAGAACGAGTGAACACGCTGAGATAGTTATTGTTGGGATAAATAAAAATATATGAAAAAATAGTGGGGGTGAAGAAATTATATTTTTCACCTCCACTTGTATATTATACTGATGAGCAAAATAAATTTGCTCACTCAGTATAACTTTATGTACACGGCTGCGATAAAGTAAATAGCCGCTTTGCGGCACGCAGCCGGCACACTCGAAATCGGAAATATTTTCCGATTTCGAGTATATAATAAATGACAAAAGTATTTTTATTTTGGACGTTTATCGTAATATGAAAATGTGTTTTTAGAGTTTATTCTCCGTTTAAAGCGGAAAGAAGCTTATTCAATGCCTTTTTTTCAATACGGGATACATAGCTGCGGCTTATTCCCATTGAGTTTGCTATTTCTCGCTGTGTTGTTTCTTTTTTTCCGTTAAGACCATAGCGGAGATCGAGGATCTCCTTTTCTCTTGGACGGAGTATTTTTTTCATTTTTTTACAGAGGACGGATATCTGCATTTTTAAAGTAACTTGCTCGGCAATGTTTACTTCCGGGTCGGCTAATTTATCCTGGAGGGTTACTTCGTTTCCATCTTTGTCGAATCCGACGGTGTCCTGAAGATAGATGTCGTTTTGTGTTTTTCTGGAGGAGCGGATAGACATGAGTATTTCATTTGCTAAACTGTCATTGGTTACACAAGAAAATCTTATCTTCTTATTCAATTCAGATATTCAATACATATCAAATTTTCATATATACGTACAATTTTTAAATCATGCGACTTTATTTTACAGATAAAACGATGCAAATCTGAAATAATGCAATAAGATCATTGATTTTATTTATATATGGGTATATAATATAATT
>JAFUUG010000303.1 GCA_017483905.1 Bacillota bacterium | reverse complement strand
TCCGTATTGTTCGTTTCCAAAAGTGCAAGGATCGAATCAAGCAGCATACATAATTCATGATTCGCCATTATAACAACCCCTTTACACCTGTTATTATTTTTTGCTTGCTATAGTAATTGTATCAAAATATCTTGCAGGTGTAAAGTCTTTTTATAAAAATTATTTGACAAACCGAAAAATTACATATATACTATATGTAGAAAAAAAGAGGAATTATCTCTATAACGAGAGGCGTGACAGTTCTGACACCTCTGTATTCTAAAATTTTCCAAAGCGATTATTTAAGTACAGTGAGATTTCTTCTCACTGTTTTTTTCATAAAACGATTTATTAACACCTGATTTACAAGGAGAGTATATATAATGGCAAAAAAAGATCAAAAAAAATTATCCGTTATCATCCCTGTCTATAATGCCGAAAAATATCTTGAAAAGTCTTTGCTTATATTATCAAAGCAAACCCTTGATGATATAGAGTTTATTTGTATAAATGATGCCTCCAAAGATAACAGCCTGAACATTTTAAAAGCATTTAAAGAGGTTTTCCCCGATAAATTCGTCGTCATAGATTCTCCGGAAAACAAGGGTCCGGGGGGAGCAAGAAATTTGGGACTTGAATATGCCCATGGCGAATATATCGGTTTTATGGATAGCGATGATTACGTTCATGAAGATATGTTTCGTGATATGTATTCCGAAGCAAAAAATGGAGATTATGACATTGTTAAATGCGGCTATTACAGTAAACAAAAGAACGATATGACAAAATTGTACAATATAAACGGTCTGCTTGATACCACTGAAAAAATATATTATTTTATATACAATTCTTTGTATATATGGGATAAAATATACAAAAAATCTCTTTTAGATAAGTTAAGTATGTTTTTCAGAGAAAATATATTTTGTGAAGATACCGATTTCTTTTTGGAAGCTGTATTAAGAGCAAATAGGGTTTCCACACTCCCAAAAAATTATTATTATTACAATTTCGAGGAAAATTCGGAAACTTACTCAAGATTAAAAAATATAGACCTCACCTATATGATAAAAGGCGATATGGCATTGATTGAATCGCTAAAAAAGAGGATTGAAAGTATTCCAGACTGTAAATTAGGAGAATTTGTGCTTTATGTATTAAAAACGATAGTTTTCAAAAATCTTTATATTAAAATTTTTCTGAAAAAAAACGTATGTATAGAAGATTTTATTGGATTTCATAAATATGCCTCAAAATATTTTTATGATTATTCCGAATTGAAAAGTGATGCGATCTATACCCCGCACGATCCCGAGATATGTGCCGTAATATTTAATACGATGACTAAAGACCCCGAAACAATGTTTAAAAATGTTAAAAAAGCAAAAAAAGATATCCTTGACAATAAACTCGGAAGATCGCTGAAATCGAAATTTTCGGATTTTTCTGCCGGAAATACTCCATTCGGCGGATTCAGCAACCTTGATATTACATAAATCCTTGAATTATTCATTTTGACATTATCGGTACCACAAATTAAACAATATTCGGACGGACTTTGTTAGTCCGAATATTGTTTAATTTTTCTGAACTCTATTCAATAAAATTCGTTCTCACAAATTCTTCTCTTTCCGGATAACCATACTTTTCCTTTCCAAGTGCGATACACTTCACCATAAAAGCCATATTATGTGCAAGTGTTCTCATCTGCTGAAGCCCCTCTTTATCCTTTTCCACATCTTCCGCACTGTATCCGTGAACGGCATTCCAGTATTGTCCCGAAGCAACGGGCATACCCGATATTGTAAAATACTTATTCAGCTCATCAAATGTAGCCGTTGTACCGCCTATTCTTGCCGAAGCCACCGCCGCACCGACTTTCCATGACTTATCAAACGGTGTACTGAAAAAAAGTCTGTCAAGAAAAGCCACCGCCGTAGCATTAGCCGATCCGTAATAAACAGGCGAACCGATCACCATTCCGTCAGCCTCCTTGAATTTTTCGGCAACTTCATTTACCGCATCATCAAACACACATTTTTTATTTTTCGCACAGGACATACAGGCTATACATCCTCTTATATCCTTATTTCCTATATGAATCATCTCCGATTCAACACCATCATCTTTAAGCGTTTCCGCAATTTCTTTAAGTGCCCTGCCGATACAGCCGTTTGCTCTCGGGCTTCCGTTTATAAGCAATATTTTCATATCGTCATACCTCACTTTGAATTTTTCATCATTTCAGCACCGGCATTCCATGCTTTTCCGACTTTTTCCCCGATCGTATAATATCCCGACCGGAACTGGTCAAATATAAGTGCATTGATCTTTTCGGGATCGATTTTTCCCTTTTCGTCGATAACGCTTTCCTCGGCACAGACATTAACTATCTTTCCCACAACGGCATGAAGATTCTCCGTTTCAACTATCTCCGCAAGTTCACATTCCATCGTAACAGGAAATTCCGTAATTATCGGAGCATTCACAAATTTACTTTTTTCCGCATGGCAACCCGATTTTTCAAATTTATCCGGCATTTTGTTTCCCGTAGCTATTCCGAAGAAATCGGCAGCCTCCATATTAGCCTTATCCGCAAGAGCCACCGTAAAAGCCTTTGTCTTTCTTATATTCTGCGTAGTCTTATGATCCTCACCTATGATAAGTGCTATCTTATCCATATCGCAGATAGTACCCCATGCCGCATTCATTGCATTTACAACTCCATTTTCATCGTAAGCTACCACCATCAGCACAGGCATAGGAAATACAGCAGGTAATTTTCCGAGATCTTTTTTCATGATAAAACACTCCTTTAATTTATTTTACAGCCGACCATACAAATTATCCCATCGGCTATATTGATAATTATATCACAATATCTTTATGTTTTCAATCTATTTCCTATGACTTTTTTCGCATATTATGATGAAACGCAAAAATAAGAAAGGATATCTGATAGTGTATAATAAAAGTTGACACAATATCCTCAAAGTTTTATTATAAAATAAACAACAAAAGGAGAGATATTATGTCAAGAATAAACAATATGATAATAAATATAAAACACAAACAGTAAACTTAGTTAAGGAAATTGGTTCGACAAAAGCAGCAGCAGAATTATAGTAAACGACATTAAAAAATGTCGTTTACTATA
>JAFUUG010000302.1 GCA_017483905.1 Bacillota bacterium | reverse complement strand
TGAAGCTGCGGTCAAATAAGGCGGTGTTGTGTATGGCGGATAAACCGGTATTTAATGAAAATTTTTATGAGCCTTCCGATGAAATGATAGCGGTAAACGACCTTAATTTTGAAGGGGTAGAACCTGTAACGGAAGAGGAAGAGCTGATAGCGATAGAAAATGTCGATCTTGCGTATTCTGGAAAATCGGGGGATATAAAGGCACTTGAAAATATAAATTTCAATATTTTCCCCGGGGAATTCGTGTGTGTCCTCGGTCCGTCGGGCTGCGGGAAAAGTACACTTTTAAAGATAATAGCGGGATTTATACAGCCAACGAGCGGAAGCGTAAAACTTGACGGAGAAGAAATAAAAGGCACGGATTGGCACAGAGGTGTTGTATTTCAGAATCCGCCGCTGTATGAATGGTTCTCGGTAAGGGATAACGTTGCTTTCGGCCCTAAGATGAGAGGGGTCGCAAAGGAAGAATACAGACCTCTTACAGATGAATACCTTGCAAAAGTCGGACTGAGTGATTTTGCGGAGAAAAAGATATATGAACTTTCGGGAGGAATGAAACAGAGGGTATCTATTGCACGGGCACTTATAAACAATCCCGAGATACTGCTCATGGACGAACCTTTCGGAGCACTCGATGCACTGACGAGGGAAAATGTGCAGGATCTTACAAGAAAAATATGGTGGGAAACAGGGAAAACTATATTTTTCATAACGCATGATGTGGAAGAGGCGTTACTGCTCGCATCAAGGATAATAGTACTTAGCAAGCACCCCGGAAAAGTGATAGAAGACATAAGAGTCAATTTTTCAAGGCAGATAGCGGAAGAGTGTGCGGAAGATATAAAGTTTACTCCCGAATTTTATAAATACAGAGAGAAACTTCTTAAACTCATAAACAGTCAGCATTGATATATTGATGTGCAGAAATGCACATTTATATATACTTTTCGTTTCCATTAAATGTATTCCTTTTGGATAACACTTATTGATCGATAGGTGTTTTCTCAGAGCCTGTAACTTGTGTGCAGGCTCTTATATCAGTTATCGGGCAGGGAGAGTGAATATGAAAAAAATAAGCATAGAAGAACTTGAAAAACTGGATACGGATAAAATAACAATAATAGATATAAGAAAAGCCGAAGATTTCAAGAGGGGAACATATAAAAATGCTTTGAATATAAGCGATGATAAGCTCAGTGAAGTACCTAAGGGGAAACCTGTTTATGTGCTTTGCCATACGGGCAGCAACAGCATCTATTCTGTAGAGAAACTTACGGAAATGGGCTATGATGCCTATAATATAGAAGGCGGCTGGAGAGCATATCTGAGATTTCAGCTTGAAAGAATGATAGAAAATGAAGAAGCCGAAAAGAGAACGAAAGAGATAGAGAGAAGTATAATAAAAAAATTCCGCAAAGATATATGGTGCAGATTTACAAAAGCTATAAATACATACGATCTTATTGCACCGAATGATAAAATCGCTGTATGTATATCGGGCGGGAAAGATTCCATGCTGCTTGCAAAACTTATGCAGGAGATAAAAAAACACGGCAAATTTCCTTTTGAGCTTGTTTTTCTGTGTATGAACCCGGGGTATAATGAGGATAACTGGCAGATAATCAGGAAAAATGCGGAGATACTCGGGATACCGCTTACTGTATTTAAAAGTGATATTTTTGATACGGTTGCGGAGATAGAAAAAAATCCGTGCTATCTCTGTGCGAGAATGAGAAGGGGGCATCTGTATTCACAGGCAAAAGCTCTCGGCTGCAATAAAATAGCACTGGGGCATCATTTCGATGATATGATTGAAACTGTACTTATGGGTATGCTCTACAGCGGTAAGATAGAAACGATGCTTCCTCGTCTGAAAAGTCAAAATTTTGAGGGTATGGAGCTTATACGTCCTCTCTATATGGTAAAGGAAGGAGCAATAAAAGCGTGGCGTGATCATAACAAGCTGCACTTTATACAGTGTGCATGCCGATTCACTGAAAACTGTGCTACCTGCGGAGGAGGAAGAGGTTCAAAGAGAGATGATATGAAAGAGCTTATCAAAAAATTTCGCAGTGAAAGTTCTCTTATTGAAGAGAATATTTTTCAGAGTG
This sequence comes from Bacillota bacterium, assembly GCA_017483905.1. Classification (GTDB taxonomy): domain Bacteria; phylum Bacillota; class Clostridia; order Lachnospirales; family CAG-274; genus RGIG4831. The sequence goes on along the minus strand of JAFUUG010000302.1, from coordinate 6,057 downwards.
TGCATAATGTAAATCTCGATACTGTGATAGGCTGGCATAAAGGAAAGGAAAAACATGATTTTTTGAAAAATTTTAAATAGAAGATTATAATTTATTACTTGTTTATGTTTTTTAATTGTGTTAAATATTATTAAAATTATTTTGAAAAGGAGAAATTAAAAATGAAAAAAATATTACCTTTAATACTTGCAATTGGTTTATCTATGTTTGCTTTTGTCGGCTGTTCTTCGGAAAATACAGAAAGTTCAGACAGCACTCAGACTGCCGCAAATGAACAATCGGAAAGCAAAGATGAAACAAATGACGGCGGTGCAGTCCTTCGAATAGCGGCGCAGCCATATCCTCTTTATACTCCTATATACGTTGCTTATGAAAAAGGATACTTAAAAGAAGAATTTGATAATATCGGTGCAAGCTATACATGGCAGGAATTCAAATCGGGTCCTCTTGTAAATGAAGCTGTTGCAGCGGGAGAAGCAGACCTCGGATTTATGGCAGACCTTCCTGCGATAATCGCAAAGTCAACAGGTCAGCCGATAGAAATAGTTGATAATGTGGCTTACGGTGAAAAAGGTCTTGCGGTACTTGTAAAGAATGATTCCGAAATTTCGGGTGTTGCCGATCTGAAAGGAAGAAAAGTAGCTTACGCAACAGGCTCTTATGCACAGCATCTTTTAGCGGTATTACTCGATAAAGAGGGACTTTCTCTCGATGATATAGAATCGGTAAATTTAGGAGCGGGAGATCAGCCTGCCGCACTTGCAAATGGTGATGTAGATGCAATAGTTATATGGGAACAGTATATCTCGCAGCTTACAAATGACGGCACGGCAAAAGTGCTTGCAGATGGAACAGGCGTTAAGAGAGGAAATATGATAACATACTTTGTAACAGATTATGCGGACAAAAATCCGGAAGTCGTAAAAGCATGGATAAGGGCATTGAACAGAGGAAATGAACTTCTCAAAAATAATCCCGATGAAGCAGCTGAGGCTGTTGCAGAAGATTTTGGTGTAGATGCCGAGCTTATGAAGAAGATAATCAAAAACTTTACTTATCAGACAGAACTTACAGATGATGATATAAAAGAAATAACGGCAGTAAAGGATTTCTCGCTTCAGGCGGGAATTATTTCGGAAGATGTAGATATGAATGAATTCATAAATACAAAATATCTTGATGAACTTGATAAATAATAAGATCGGTATAAGCATATTCTGAGAGGAAACGAAATGGAAGAGAAAAACAAAAAAGGAATAGGATATCTGCTTTTATATATCACATTGCCTGTTATCATACTTATAGTATGGGAAGGATTCAATCAGGCGGGAGAGCTGAAACCTTACACAATGCCATCACTTGCAAAACTTTTTGAAACAACGGTAGAGTATGCGAACAACGGACAATTATTTGAAAATATAAGTGTGAGTGTACTGCTTGTACTTGAAGGGTTTTTCCTTGCCCTTGCAACGGCACTTATTATTGGTATGCTTGTAAGCCTTTTTCCGAAATTCGATATTTTTACAGACCTTGTTATACAGATATTGAAGCCTATACCGCCTATTGCATGGATACCGCTTGCGATATTATGGTTTGGTATAGGGCAGGAATCGAAAATATTTATAATATTTATCGGTGCGGTATTTCCGATATTTTTAAATACTGTTGACGGGGTGAAAACGATAGACAAAAAATATTTTGAACTTGCAAAAGTGTACGAGATACCCCGCTCACAGCTTATAAAAAATATAGTTATCCCCGGGGCATTACCATCTATAATGACGGGGATAAGAGTTGGTCTCGGAAATGCATGGGTGTCGGTAGTTGCGGCGGAAATGATAGGTGCTACAAAGGGTGTCGGATATATGCTCTCAAACGGAAGAAGCCTTTCAAGACCTGATATCGTTATACTCGGTATGCTGCTTGTGGGGATATTCGGGAAAATAATGGACGATATTCTGAAATTTTTGCGCAGGAAGGTGATAACATGGCTGTAAATAATATAGTCGAGATAAAACATCTGACAAAAATTTTTGATGACGGTAAAAACAATGTGAAGGCTCTTGAAGATATAGAACTTGAAATAAGCGAGGGGAGTTTTACTTCGATAATCGGTGGGAGCGGCTGCGGAAAAAGTACGATGCTGAGGATAATAGGCGGTCTTGAAAATAACTATCAGGGAGATGTGATAGTAAACGGAGAAAAAGTTAATTCTCCGTCAAGGGAAAAAGGATTTATCTTTCAGGATCACAGGCTTCTTCCGTGGCTCACTGTAAAGGAAAATATCCGATTCAGTCTGCCCAAAGAACAGAAGAAAAATGATGAATTAATAAAAAAATACCTTGCTCTTGTCGGACTTTCGGAATTTGAAAATGCTCTTCCGAAACAATTATCGGGAGGAATGGCACAGAGAGTTGCTATAGCAAGGGCATTGGCAAATAAACCGAAAATACTTCTGCTTGATGAACCTTTCGGCGCACTTGATGCGATAACAAAGGTAAATTTGCAGGAGGAACTTTTAAAGATATGGCAAAAAGAAAAGATAACTATGATAATAGTGACACATGATATTGATGAGGCGGTGTATCTCGGAGAAAATGTCGTTGTAATGACACCACGCCCCGGCAGGATAAAGCAGATCTACAAAACTGATCTCGGTACACCGAGACTGCGTACAGGTGTGCAGTTTACAAAAGCAAGAGATGAGATATACAAAGAATTTTTCAAAGAAGCGGAAGTACCATTCAGTTATAATATATAATGTGAAAGGAGTTTTTATATGGCACAGCAAGTTTTATCACCACAGGAAAAAAGAATAAAGGCAGAGATAGAAAACAATATCACGATCAAAGGCAAAAATCGTGCCTATGATATTTTACATGAAATAAGAAGTGTAAAACCTGTGATAGATATTGAGAGAGGATTGTATTTTACAAGGTCATTCAGGGAAACAGAGGGAGAGCCGCTCAATCTGAGATGGGCAAAGGCACTGTACTGCTATGCCGAAAATGCGACCGTGTATATAGACAAAGATCAGCTCCTTGTGGGAAGAAGTGGCAAGGAAGGAAGATACGGCATACTCTATCCCGAACTTGACGGAAATATATTCAAGGAGGCTATGGAAAAACTTCCGACGAGGGAAAATTCACCTTTTGATATATCTGACGAGGACAGGAAAACAGTTATCGAAGAGATTGCACCATACTGGAGAGGAAAGACATTTCACGAGAATTTTGCTAAGTCGCTTACAGAGGAAACAAAAAAGCTGACGTACAATTCCGATAAGGAGCTTACATCAAGATATATCGTAAATGAAACGGCATCTTTTCGTTCCTCTCTTCAATGGGTACATGATTATGAGATAGTACTTGAAAAGGGCTTCAAGGGAATAAAAGAAGAAGCACTTGAAAAACTTGCACAGCTTGATGAGTACAGTCCGATAGATTATACCGAAAAAAGACCGTTTCTTGAAGCAACGATAATTACCTGCGATGCGATAATTTTATGGGCAAATCGCCATGCGGAGCTTGCAGATAAACTTGCAGAAAAGGAAAGCGATGAAAAGCGAAAGAATGAATTAAAGAAAATAGCTGAAATATGCAGATATGTTCCCGAAAATCCGCCACGCACATTTTATGAGGCTATGCAGGCACAGTGGTTTACTCAGATGTTCTCCCGTGTGGAGCAAAAAACAGGCACTATAATATCAAACGGAAGAATGGATCAGTATTTATACCCATTCTACAAGAATGATATCGAAAAGGGAATAATAACAGATGATGAAGTTCAGGAACTTTTTGAATGTATGTGGGTCGCTATGGCGCAGTTTATAGATCTGTATCTATCCGATACGGGCGGGGCGTTCAATGAAGGGTATGCCCACTGGGAAGCCGTCACGATAGGCGGGCAGACAAAAGAAGGACTTGATGCGGTAAACGAACTTACTTATATACTTTTAAAATCAAAGAGGGAATTTCCGCTTAATTATCCCGACCTTGCGGCAAGGATACATACACGCTCGCCTAAGCGATATCTGTATGAAGTTGCGGAAACGATAAAAGCGGGAGAAGGTTTCCCTAAACTTATAAATGATGAAGATGTTGTTCCGCTTTTACTCTCAAAGGGAGCAACATTTGAAGAGGCTTATGATTACAGTGTTTCGGGCTGTGCGGAATGCCGTATGCCGAATCGTGACACATATACAAGTCCGAATGCATATATAAATTTTGCAGCCGCACTTGAAACTTTGATATATAACGGAAAAATGCTGAAATACGGCAATGAGGTGCTTGGTCTTGAAACAGGGGAATTTACCGAGTTTAAGACATTTGAAGAATTATTTGAGGCATTTCTTAAACAGCAGCGTTATTTCATAAAACATGCTTTTATTCAGCAGAGGGAGATAATAAGACTTCGAGCGGCACATTTTGCATCTCCACTCGGCTCGGCACTTCACAGACTTTGCAGGGAGCAGTATATCGACATTCATCAGCCGAAAATAGAAGGCGGAATAGACCTCGGATATTTTGAATATATGGGATTTGCGACAGTCATAGATTCTCTTGCGGCAATAAAGAAAACTGTATTTGAGGATAAAACTCTTACACTTGCACAGATAAAGGAAGCAGTTGAGAATAATTTCGAGGGATATGAGGCTGTAAGGCAGATACTCCTTAATGCACCAAGCTATGGAAATGATGATAAATATACAGATGAGATAGGCAAGATACTCGACAGAGATGCACAGGAATTTACGAGAAAATACGGTGCACAGTTAGGTGTGCACATGGATCTCAGACTTGTGCCGTTTACTTCACATGTGCCATTCGGAAAAGTGGTAGGGGCAACACCGAACGGAAGATTTGCGGGAACTCCTCTCTCTGACGGTTCAAGTGCATCACAGGGGGCAGATATAAACGGGCCGACTGCCGTTCTTCTCTCAAATTATGCAACAAAGAATTTCGACTGCAACGAACATGCGGGAAGGCTTATAAATGTGAAATTAAGTCCTGCTTGCGTAAAAGGGGAAGAAGGTACGGAAAAACTTGTGAGATTCATTGAGGCATGGCGTGACCTTAAATTATGGCATATACAATTTAATGTACTTAATACCGAAACTATGAGAGCGGCTCAGAAAGACCCCGACTCATACAGGAATCTGCTTGTGCGTATAGCAGGGTATTCGGCATATTTTACCGAACTTACCAAAGACCTTCAGGACGATCTTATTTCGAGAACGGAGTATGAAGCGGTATGACCTACGTTTTTAATATACAGAGATATTCTCTGCATGACGGAGAGGGCATAAGAACGACTGTATTTCTGAAAGGCTGCCCTCTTCACTGCCGTTGGTGCTGTAATCCCGAATCACAAAACCGTGAAAAAGAGATAATGTATTTAAGAGGTAAATGTATCGGAGAGAGCGAATGCGGATACTGTGGGAAATACGGTTTCGGATTTTCCGAGGGAAAGGCGGATATCACTGCCTCATTATGTCCGTCCGAGGCTGTTGATATATGCCCGTCAAAGGCGATAAAAACGGTGGGAGAAGAATATACGGCAGAGGAAATACTTGATATTGCCGAAAGAGACAGCGTTTTTTACGGTAATGACGGCGGTATTACCATAAGCGGAGGCGAGCCGCTGATACATAAGAATTTTATTTTGAGTATACTGAAAAAAGCAAGGGAGCGGCATATAAAAACAAGCATAGAAACATGCGGATATGCAGATTATGATACTCTCTTTGCGGCGGCCGGATATCTTGATATGATAATGTTTGATATAAAATCCCTTGATGAAAAAAAGCATATTGAATTTACGGGCAAGAGCAATAAAAAGATAATTGAAAATTTTAAAAGGCTATGTATCGATCATCCGGAGCTTAAAAAGAAAGTAAGAACACCCGTTATCCCGGAATTTAACGATAACGAAAAAGATATATCGGAGATAGCAGGATTTCTCAGAAACAAGCCGAATATAAAATATGAATTACTTCCGTATCACAGCTACGGGAAAAGTAAATATATTTCACTTGGGAGAATTTATCCTATGGGG
>JAFUUG010000301.1 GCA_017483905.1 Bacillota bacterium | reverse complement strand
TTTTATTTTTCAACCTCTGAAAATTTATATCCCATTTCCGTTATCCTGTCAACGATCCTCGGAAGTATCACATAATCAGAATAATGATAATCTCTCTTATTTCCTTCAACAACTCCGCCGCTTATATATTCAAAATCAAGTCTTGGGTGAAAAAACAAACTTAATTCTTTACCCGTATCTCTGCATTCTGTAAGTCTGTTTATCATTTCTGTAGAGTCGTATTCCGTATGAACATAATCGGCAGGTGTCGGAACATAAGTTATCTTTCTTCCGTCTTCCTTATCAATAGTATAAATATTATTTGCGATTTCATAATAATACTGATTATTTTCATATATCATATCAAAATATTTTTCGGCATTTATAAAATCATCATATAACGCCCCATAATGAGGAAATTCAAAAAACTCATATTTTAATCGGAGATAATTTGCGATTTTTGTTGCCTGTACCATTCTCTGCTCTTTTTCTTCTGTATTCCAAGGGCAATTATAATCAAATTCATATCCGTCTGCACTTACATAATTTCCATACTGATGCGTAAGACCATGTATTCCGAGATGACCTCCGCTATCGACCATAAAATCAAGTGTATAAATAAAATCAGCATTGTAAAGAGTTGATAATGCCGATACATCATGGGTTATATTTAGCTGCGGATTTACATATACCGGTATCCATGCAATATAAAATTCCTGCCCTCTTGTATTCAGATAATCAGCCATTACTCTGAGTTTTTCAAGACCCTCATCATCATAATCACCGTCGGGATTATCACCGTCGGGCATTATATCTTCAAGTCTTATATACGCTTTCATTGAATTATCCACAGGCTGCATCGTATTATCTTTACTGTAATTTTTTCCGCCCTTATAATATAACGTTACAGTATCTGCTGCGCTGTCAATATAAGGTACAAAATCACTTCCTTTTATAAATTCATTTATAACTATGTAAGGTATCTCATTGACATATATCACTTTTTCTATCCGGTCTTTTACATTTCCTTCATAATTGACAGAAAACTTTTTGTTATTGACGCTCAGATCATACTTCTCGCCGACTTTATCAATTTTTCCCCCAAGCTTTTCAACTATTTCCATCGGCAGATATATTCTTCCGCTTCCAAAGATTATTTTATTATCAAGCTTTATATCATCATTAGCAAGTTTGATTTTTGCATTACTTTCTTTTATCACAAGATCACTTGCAATATGTGTTACTTTCGGTTCTTCTTTTTCTTTTTTCTCTTCCGTTATTTCAATATCCGCTTTACCAATGACATCTGTACTTTTACCGTCGTTTTTCAGTAAAAGTTCGCTTTCATACTCCTGTGCCGATATCATTACATAAGCTCCGAATATTATTACCATCATAAAATTTACAAAAAACAAAAACATTGCGGTTTTTCTCATTTTTTACCTCCTTTCATTTATCCTATCTCATTAAAACTATGATCGAGCGACATGACCTCATCAATTATTGTAGGCAGTACACCAAACGGAGAATAATGATATTCTCGTATTCCCGTTCCGACCGTACCTACACTTATATATTCAAAATCAAGTATCGGATGAACGAATAAACTTATTTCATCTTCATTTTTATTTGACATTTCTATTCTTTCTATCATATCGCTTACGCCGTATCTGTTATGAACATAATCAGCAGGTGTCGGAACATATTTTATCAATCTTCCGCCCCTTGAGATCTTATCTATCTTATTATTTCCCATAGTATAGGGCGACTGCTGATATATAACATCGAAGTATTTTTCGGCTGTTTTAAAATCCTGCTCGGTAGCACCATAATGAGGAAACTCAAAAAATTCTACATTAAATTTAAAGTAATTGGCTATCTTTAAAGCTGCTATCATTCTCTCTTCCTTTTGTTCATCTGTATACGGAGAATTTTCACCGAATTCAAAACCGTCTGCACTTTTTTCTTCTCCATATTGATGAGTATATCCGTGCAGACCTATTTTTCCACCTCTGCTTACAAGATAATCAAGAGTATATATAAATTCGGCATTATATAAAGATGACGTTTCCATAGGATCGTTTAAAATATCTTTTTTCGGATTGCAATACACAGGTATCCACGCAATATAAAAAACTTGTTCTCTGTCAAAGAGATAATCACCTATTATCCTCAATTTTTCAAGACCTTCATCGTTATATGACCCCTCGGGATCCACACCGTCTGCCATAATATCTTCAAGTCTTAAATATGCGGCTTTGCTGTCAACCTTTTTCTTTATAACAGATTCATCCGGAAGTTTTTTTTGTTTATAAAAAACATCTATTTTCCCGTGACTGCTGTCAAAAACCGCTGAAAGTCCCAATCTGTCCGTCACCTCAAAAAATGATATATATACAACATCATCTATATAAATAACATTCTGTCTTATCTTATCATCATTGCCAATATATGCCGCATCAAAACTTTCTTCACCGAGTTCGGGTCTGTATACATCATCTACTTTGTATACCTTCCCCCCTATTCTTTCCATATATTCAAGCAGCGGAACAAATATTCTTCCATTGGCAAAATATATCTTGTTTTTAAGATTTAATTTATCATTCAGAAATCTTATTTCCACATTTTCCGCTTCAATTATATTAAGATTAGTCTTTGCATACATAAGACCTTTTTGTTCTTCTTCCGCTTTTCTGTATGCACTTTCAAGCTTTTCGTATCTTTCCTCGGATATTATAAGATAAGTAACAAATCCTATTGATGTCATCAGATTTATGACCACAAGAAAAAAAATAATTTTTTTCATAGCTATTTCTCCTTACCCTATACCGAAAATAAATTTTCCCACAACTTCCGAAAAAGCACTTTCGTTATTTGTTCTTTTTGTTATGTAATCGGCTTTTTGTTTTACTTCATCATTTGCATTGCGAACAGCAACGCCTGTTCCTGATATTTCTATCATCTCTATATCATTATAGCTGTCGCCTATTCCGATAGTTTCATCGGTACTTATTCCGAGATGATCACATAACTCCTTTATAGCTGAGCCTTTATTTACATTTTTCGGATTAAATTCAAGTAATCTCTCACTTGAAAAAAACATATCCACATTTTCTGTAAATTCACTGTTTAAAAAATGCATATATATATATTTCAGTTTATCGTTACTTCCTTTCAGCAATATCTTAGATATATCATCTTTCATTATATCTTCGTATTTTCCCACCATAACGGGTTCAAGTTTTGACATTTCACAATATTGCCTTACTTCCTCAGTCATTTTTTCAACTATTATCTTATCATCGTTATACAATATTATATCAATATCAAATTTTCTGCATTCACTCAATAATTTTTTAGCATATTCAAGTTTCATTTTATGCTGTATTATTATCTCATTGTTTTTTGTCTTATATACTATACCGCCATTATATCCTACAGCATAATATTCATCTTTATCGAAACCAAGTATATTTACAAAATACTGAAGAGACATATACGATCTACCCGAGCATATTACAGTCTTTACTCCCATTTCTTCTGCTTTTTTTATCGCTTCCATATCTTCCTTTGATATAAGTTTATCCTTATTCAAAAGAGTTCCGTCCATATCAGTAAAAATGAGTTTATATTTCATTTTTATATCATTCCTTCTTATCTTTCTTCTTTTTCTTCGCCTCAATAGCTCTGTCTATAGATTCCATCTCCTCAGCCGACAGCTTATATCTTTCACAGCTTCCGTGTTCAATCGGCTTACAGTAAGTATAGCAGCCCTCTCTTGAATAAATACTGTTCAATACCGCACCGTTATTTTTTTCATCAAGCAATGCAATAGCAAAACAAAGATCTCCGCCAACTTCATCAAACGGATTGTATCTCACGATCCCGACTTTCTGAATACAATATCCAAGTCTGTCATTTATATCACTGATATGATTTACGATCTTATCATGCTGATCACTCATCCACTGTACTTTATCAAGATATTCTGCAAGCATTTCCTCTAAGTTTTGTCCGCTTTCCGTTGTTTTCATAAAGGAATCTATTCTTTTTTTCAATTTGCTTGCTTTCGCCAAAGCACTTATAGCTATTATTGTCATTATGAATGTTACACTCATAGTACCTATAAGAAAATATGCCGAATATTGATTCAAAAACTCAATAACCTGTTCCATAATCTATATTTCTTCCTTTCAAATCTTTTTTAATAAACAAAAGATCCTGTCAAGTTCTTCATCGGAATAATATTCTATTTCAATTTTACCCTTATTTTTTCCGTTCTTCTGTTTATTTTTTATGCTGACTTTTGTTCCGAGTATCTGATTTAATTCATTTGAAATATTATCATATATACTATTCTTTTCATTATCTTCCGTTTTTATTTCATTTTTTTCTTCCGATACTTCTTCTTTTTTTTCATTCAGTATTTTGACCAATTCTTCCGTTTCTCTTACGCTTATTCCGTCATCTATGATTTTTTCAGCCGTTTCAAACTGAACGTCATGATTTTCTATTCCAAGAAGTGTTCTTGCATGACCTGCGCTTATTTTTCCCTCGGATAAAAAATTCTGCACTCTCTGATCTAATTTAAGCAGCCTCATTGCATTTGTTACGACCGTTCTGCTCTTACCTATTTTTTTGCTTATTTCTTCCTGACTTAAATTAAATTCTTCCGATAATCTCCTATATGTAAGAGCTTCTTCTATGGGATTCAAATCTTCTCTCTGCACATTTTCTATAAGAGCAACCTCTATAGTTTCAAGCTCATCGTATTCCTTAACTATTACCGGCACAGTTTTACTTCCTGCTATTCTTGCAGCACGCCATCTTCTCTCTCCCGTTATTATTTTATAAAATTCACCGTTTTTCTTTGCTATTATAGGATTTACGATTCCGAGATTTTTTATTGATTCTGCAAGCTCATTTAGACTTTCATTATCGAATTTCGATCTTGGCTGATTTTCGTCGGGTTCGATTTTATTTATATCTACCTCTATTATACCGTTTTTATCTGTAATATTTTCTTCTTTCACATCGTTATCTATTAAAGCCCCAAGCCCTCTGCCAAGTCCGCTTTTTTTCATACTCATATTTATTCTTCACCCTCTCTTTCAATAAATTCTTCCGCCAACATTCTGTATGCTTCCGCACCCTTTGATTTATTATCATATAAATTAATAGGCAAACCGTGACTCGGTGCTTCACTTAATTTAACATTTCTCGGGATAATACTTTTATATACATCTCCGCTTAAGTATTTTTTTACCTCTTCCACTACCTGCATAGATAAGTTTGTTCTTGCATCGTACATTGTAAATACTACACCCTCGATTTTAAGTTCTTTGTTCATCCTTTTCTGAACAAGTTTTATCGTATGCATAAGCTGAGTAAGTCCTTCAAGAGCATAATATTCGCATTGAAGAGGAACAATAACGGAATTTGCCGCCGTAAGTGCATTGAGAGTAAGGATATTCACCGACGGAGGACAGTCTATCGTTATATAATCATATCTGTCTTTTACTTTTTCTATAATTTTTTTTAGTAAATATTCCCTGTTGTCAAATCCGAGCAATTCAACCTCCGTACCATAAAGATCATTATTGCTTGGCAAAAGGTCAAAGCATTCAAAACCCTCTATCTTGATCTTGACATCATCAAAATCAGACTCCCCTATCATCAGATCATAAAAAGTCTTTTCAAGAGATTCCTTTTCTATTCCAAGTCCGCTTGTTGTATTTCCCTGAGGATCGGAATCAATGGTAAGTACTTTTTTTCCGCTTTCGGCTAAAATAGCAGACAAATTTATATTAGTTGTTGTCTTGCCAACGCCGCCTTTTTGATTAGCAATAGCTACTACTCTCATTTTTTTCATTCCTTTCGTTCATTTTATTATAAAATCAGCTTTATATATTATAACACATAAATGTTTCACGTGAAACATTTTTATATTGATTTTTTTAAAATCATAATAAATAACAAAAATCAAAAATAAATAAATTTAATTTTGTTTAATTTTCAAAAATATGTTTCACATGAAACATAAAAAAGGATACTTTGTTTTTTAAGTATCCCTTTTTTATATTTTATTTTGCCGCCGATTTGCTGCCATTGAACATCTTTATCATTATCAATAATACAAAAGCAATTATCAGCAATACTATTGAACCGTTCAAGAATTCACCGAATCTTGTATATTTAAAATCATCAAGTATTTCAAGTACAGCCGTCATCATAATACTTCCGATTATAAGTACTTTGTTTTTACTGAAAAAGTTTTTAATATCATATAATTCATCTATATTTTCCTTTTCAATAATTTTTCTTCTGATATTAAGACTGTCAAAGAAATTATAAAACCATAATACAATATTTACAAAGAAAAACAAACTCGAATATCCCTGCAAATATGCCATACCGAAAAACAAACTCATTAGCAATAAGCCTCTTTCCATAAGTCCCATATACATCTGAGCACAGCCCGGTATTCCCGAAAATATCATCGTAAGCAAAATATTCGGATTTTTATTTACACTTACTTTTTTCTTTGCCTTTTTAACTTTTAATGTTTCAGCCGCGCAGCTTTCACAATATATTCTTCCGTTTATTTCCTTTGAACAATCTTCGCATAACCATTCACCGCATACATTACAAGTATTAACACCTTGATTATTGTCATTTTTACAATGCATATATATTCACTCCTTTTTATTGTTTTTGTTTTTTCATAAATATATACGCACCATTTTTCAAAAAGTCTTTAATATCATTGAAATTTTTACATTTGTTCAGGACAATCTATTCCGAGTATACTCATACCCGATTTTATAACAGTCTTTACAGCATAGACAACAGCCGCCCTTGCATTCATCGTATCTTCATCACTTCCGACTATTCTGTTGTTATCATAGAATCCGCTGAATTCCTGACAAAGATCAACCAAATATCTCGATACTATATACGGTTCATTTTTATTTGCCGCATCAATAAGTTTCTGTTCAAACTGTCCTATCGTTCTGCATACCTGCATACTATTTTCATCTGTAATTATCTTATAATCAATTTCTTCACTTATTTTTTCTTTTCCTGTTTTTCTTAAAATACTACAGCATCTTGCATAAGTATACTGAACATAAGGACCTGTTTCACCTATGAAATTTATCATTCTTTCAAGATCGAATACTACATTTTTTATTCTCGAATTATAAAGATCATTGAATATAACAGCACCGATACCTACTTTTTCTGCGATCTTTTCTTTATCCGGCAAATCGGGATTTTTTTCTTCTATGACATTCAATGCCCTCTCAACAGCACTGTTTAAAATATCTTCCATCAGCACAACGTGACCTTTTCTTGTTGAAAGTTTTGAATCCTGTAAACTTACAAGACCAAACGGAATATGAACAAGATCACTTGCCCAATCATACCCCATAAGTTCAACTACCTTAAACCATTGTGCAAAATGTAAATTCTGATCAAGTGCAGTTACATAAAGACATTTTGCAAAATCATATTCTTTCTTTCTGTAAATGGCAGCCGAAATATCTCTTGTAGGATATAATGTACCGCCGTCACTTCTGAGGATAAGACAAGGAGGCATATTGTACTCTTCAAGGTCAACTATCTGAGCTCCCTCACTTTCTTTAAGAAGATTTTTTTCTCTTATCTCTTCCACAACTGCGTCCATCTTATCATTGTAGAAACTTTCCCCTGCGTAGGAATCAAACTTTATTCCAAGTCTGTCATATATTCTGTTAAATTCTTTCATACTTATTTCACAGAACCATTTCCAAAGACTTATCGCCTCTTCATCACCATTCTGCATTTTAACGAGCCAGCTTCTTGCTTCATCGTCCATTTCAGGCTTCTTTTCGGCTTCTTCGTGATACTTGACATATATTCGACTTAATTCCTTTACATCATCTCTTTCAACAGCTTCTTTGTCGCCCCATAATTTATAGGCAACTATCATTTTTCCGAACTGCGTGCCCCAGTCACCAAGATGATTTACACTTATGCTATGGTATCCTATCTTATTGTAAATATTGTAAAGTGCATTTCCTATTACTGTAGATCTTAAATGACCAACATGAAAAGGCTTTGCTATATTTGGAGATGAATAATCTATAACGATATTTTTCCCCTCTCCTACATTGCTTTCGCCGTACTTTTCTCCCTTTACCAATACTTCCCCTATCACACCGCTTACAAATTTTAATTTATCCACATAAAAATTTACATAAGCATTGACAACTTCAATTTTTTCAAACATATTGCTCTTTTCTATCTTTTCCCCTATTTCTTTAGCAATCATAGGAGGAGCTTTTCTTAATGTTTTCGCAAGCTTAAAGCAAGGAAAAGCAAGATCACCCATTTTTGTATCGGCAGGCACTTCAATTATATCTATTATTTCATCTATATTCATATTCGCAGCAGCAGCAATAGCCTTTGCAGCTTCCATCTTAAAATCCATGTCGTCTTCTCCTTTATCAGTAAAAAATTTTTAATGCTTTATTTACATTTTTTATCTCAACAGGAACTTTCAGTCCTTCTTCCCCGTCAAGATCGGTTCTTGAAAATTTTTCTTTTTCATCCGACAGGTACTCTACCTTTATATATTTATCTCTGAAAAATATTATTTTATCATCTTCAAGATATTCCCCCTCACCCTTAAAATATTTCATAAGCACACTTGTAAATCTTGCAAGGGTCTTTCCTCTGAATCCGATAAAATCAAGCTGTCCGTCATCAATTTTGGCATCGGGCGAAAGATTTACTATTCCGCCCGTTCCCGATGAATTAAGTACAAGAAATAAATTAAGTTTATCCTCTATCACTTCTCTTGAGTTTGTTATCCTCATACTTATCGGAGAAAAATTAGGTATTCTTCCGATCCCCTCTATGTAATAAGCAAGTTTTCCGAGAGTATTCTTTATTTCCTTATCCACATCGGAGCTTACATTTGCAAACAATCCGCCGGCACAGACATTTATAAAATATCTGTCATTGACTTTTCCGAGATCTATACTTTTTATATTCCGTCTGCAAATAATTCTGCAACATTCAACAGGGTCTTTCGGAAGATCCATAAAAGATGCAAAATCATTAGCCGTTCCCGACGGTATAACACCAAGCGGCTTATTTTGAAGACCGAACTTCATCATGGCATTTACCATTATATTGATTGTTCCGTCGCCGCCTGAAATAATAAAAGCATCATAAATATCCGTATCTATATTTTTCAGATGTTCCTCTATATCACCTTGTCCCATAATTTTAAATAAACTGACTTCATAACCGCCCTTTTGCAGAACTTCAAGACAGCCGTCTATTTTTGAAGAGAAAGAATGATTTCCCGAATTTGAATTATATATCATCTTTATCCTTTTCATAATTTACTACTTTCTCTAAAACCTTTCTGATTGATTTAATTTGTTTCACATATTATTATACCAAATAAAAGGAAAAAAATCGACATAAATTTTAAATAATTTTCATTTTCTTATACTTATTTTTATATCACAGCCGCTTTCATTTTTTATAACTTCATACTCCGTATTGACCCCTGCATCTTTTAATGAATCCACCACATTTTTTATTGTACTTGTAAAAATGCTTACATCATTAAAATAAAACTTTATTTTCTTTTTATCCTCATAATTTTCTTCTCTCTTTTTAATAAAAGATTCTATCAGAGCCTCCGTTTTTTCGACATTCAATCCATGTTTAACCACCTTACCGATTATCTCCTTCTGTTCATTTTCGTCTTTTATTCTTAATAATGCCCGTGCGTGTCTTTCCGATAAACCGTTTTCATATATCATTTTTTTAATATTTTTATTCAGCTTCAATATCCTCATTTTATTTGAAACAGTAGATTGATTTTTTCCCACCAATTCCGCAATTTTCTCCTGATTATATCCAAAATCCACCATCAAAGTCTGATAAGCCTCCGCCTCTTCAAAAAAATTCAGATTATCCCTCTGTAAATTTTCTATCAAAGCCATAACAGCACTTTCACTATCGCTTTTATTATATAATACACAAGGAATAATGCACAATCCTGCAATTATTGCTGCTTTTAACCTTCTCTCACCCGATATGATCTCATATTTGTTCCCATAGGCATATCTTACGCATAAAGGTTGAATTATTCCGTATTTTTTTATAGACCTTGACAATTCATTAAGCGATACAAGGTCAAAATTTTTTCTCGGCTGATATGGATTCGGTATTATTCTGTCTGTCGATAAATAAATTACTTCGTTATAACTTAAAACAGCTGCATTTTCCATAATCAAACACACTCCTTTTTATATATCATTTATATTTCCAATTATACCATAATTTTACATTATGTAAATAATTTTTTATCGACATATAAACAAATGAATAAAAAAAATCACAGACTTATCAACAAAAAAACAAAAAAATAAGGTCTTATCGACAATAATTTCTTATTTACTGTCGATAAGATCTTTTCAAAACTTACCTATCTTGTTTGCTCTTCTCGGATATTTTTCGGGACATTCTTTCACTTTTCTTATAAATACGATATTATGATTTATATCAGTACCGGCTATATCTGTATATTTTATTTCTTCCACTTCTCCGCCAAGTATTTCTATAGCTTTTTCGGCATCCTTTATTTCATTTTCCGCATCGGGACCTTTAAGTGCAATAAACTCCCCTCCGACTTTTATAAGCGGCAGACAATATTCACTTAAAATATTAAGACTCGCAACGGCTCTCGAAACACAGTGATCGTATTTTTCTCTGAACATTTCATCTTTTCCCGCATCTTCTGCCCTCAGATGAAAAGTCTTTATATCACTTATCCCGATATATTCGGCAGCTTCATTCAGAAAATCTATCCTCTTTTTAAGTGAATCCATAAGCGTCATATTAACACTTTCACAGACTATCTTTATAGGCATACCCGGAAAACCCGCTCCTGTACCTATGTCTATCACATCTTTTCCGGAAAGATCACGATAGCATAAAGGAATTATCGAATCAATAAAATGTTTTACCACAATATCTTTTTCTTCGGTAATTGCAGTAAGATTCATCACCTTATTTTTTTCAATAAGTATATCTTTATACTTCTCAAACATTTCGGCTTTTTTATCATCAATATCTATTCCGATAGTATCGGCATATTTTTTTAAAAATTCTTTCATCATTGACCTTCTTTTGTTATTCTTATTATTTTATAACTGCTGAAATCATCAGGTTCTTTCACAATATAAAAATGAATTATTTCTTTTTTCTTATTTTCCTTATTCATCACCATGACCGAATTGACTTTATAACCCGATGCTCTGTTATTGCTCACACCCGTAAGCTGTTTATAATAATCTGCATCTTTAAAAACCTTTCTCCAATCCGTATCACTCGAAAATACTTTGCTCAAATAATTCTTCGCATCATATACTCTGTCATGTATGATAGCATCAATAAAAGACTTGGCAGTCCCCGACTCTTCCCTTAATTGAAAAAAAGGTTTTTTAATATCTTTTCTGTAAATATTTTTATTTACCCCTAAATTGGTTTCATAGAACAAAAAACATTTTCTTTTTCTTATCGGCAGAAAAAACATACAGCCACCTCCGATCAATAGTTCAGATGAAACATAAGCATACTTATATCAGCAGGTGATATCCCCGCTATCCTTGATGCGTGACCTATACTCACAGGTCTTATCTTTTCAAGTTTTTGTCTTGCCTCTATCCTTAATCCCTTAACTTCGGAATAATCAATATTTTCGGGTATCTTTTTTGCTTCTGCTTTTTTGAATTGTTCGACCTGATTCATTTGTCTTTCAATATATCCCTCATACTTGACCTGAATATTTACCTGTTCCCTTATATCATCGCTTAATTCAGGACGCTCTTTATCAATATCTTTTAAAAGATCGTATGTCAACTCTGTCCTTTTTATAAGATCTGTAAGCTTCATACCATTGTCTATAGGCATACTGTCATTTTTTTCAAGCAGTGAATTTACTTCTTCCGTCGGACCAAAGGATACTTTTTTTATTCTCTTTATCTCTTTTTCAATCTTTTCTTTTTTCTCGATAAAAGCATCGTATCTCTCTTTTGTCACAAGACCGACTTCATATCCCTTTTGAGTCAATCTCAGATCAGCATTATCCTGCCTTAGCAAAAGTCTGTATTCTGCCCTTGATGTCATCATTCTATATGGCTCTTTGCTTCCTTTTGTAACTATATCATCAATAAGCACACCGATATATCCTTCAGAACGGTCAATTATCAGAGGCTCTCTTCCTTTTAACGAAAGTGCCGCATTTATACCGGCAATTATTCCCTGTGCGGCAGCCTCCTCATATCCGCTTGTGCCGTTAAACTGTCCGGCACTGAAAAGACCTTTTATATTCTTGAATTCAAGACTTAATTTAAGCTGTGTAGCATCTATACAGTCATATTCTATAGCATAGGCATGACGCATTATCTTGCAGTTTTCAAGTCCGGGAAGTGTACGATACATAGCTATCTGAACATCGGCAGGCAATGAACTGCTCATTCCCTGTATATACATTTCATTCGTATCTTCACCTTCCGGCTCAACAAATATCTGATGTCTGTCTTTATCGGCAAATCTGACCACTTTATCTTCTATCGACGGACAGTATCTCGGACCTACTCCGTCTATAACACCGCTGTATAAAGGTGAACGATCGAGATTCTCTCTTATTATCCTGTGAGTTTCCTCGTTCGTATATGTAAGGTAGCATGATACCTGTTCCCTTTCTATATCCTTTGAATTATTTTCAAAAGAAAAAGGAACTATCGTATCATCACCCTTTTGCTCTTTCATTTTTGAAAAATCAATGCTGTTCTTATCAACTCTTGCAGGTGTACCGGTCTTGAATCTGAATATCGTTATCCCCAGCTCTTTAAGACATTTGCTTAACTCTGTTGCCTGCCTTAACCCATTCGGACCGCTTTGTATTATCGTATCACCGTAAAGACATCTTGCCTTTAAATAAGTACCCATACAAAGAACAACGGCTCTGCATTTATATATGATTCCGCTTTCGCTTTTAACACCACATACACGACCGTCTTCAACAAAAATATCAATTATTTCACCTTGTATTATATCAAGATTTTCCTGATTTTCAAGCGTTTTCTTCATTTCTGTATGATATTTTGCCTTATCAGCCTGAGCCCTGAGAGAATAGACAGCAGGACCTTTACTTGTATTTAACATTCTTGTCTGGATATAGGTCTTGTCAATATTTTTTCCCATTTCACCGCCAAGGGCATCTATTTCTCTTACCAAATGCCCTTTTGATGTTCCTCCGACATTCGGATTACAAGGCATCATAGCTATACTGTCAAGATTTATAGCAAATATCACAGTCTTAAATCCCATTCGTGATGCCGCAAGTGCAGCCTCACAACCGGCATGACCCGCACCTACCACAACTACATCATAATTTTCTTCCATTTTTGTATCCTCTCATTTTCCAAGACAAAATTCCGAAAATATCTTATCTATTATATCTTCTTCCAGGGATTCTCCCGTTATCTCCCCCAGTGCCGAATAAGCCTCCGTCAGATCCATCGAGATAAAATCCTCCGGCATCTTGTTTTCTACCGTTTCCATCACATTATCTATATATTTTACCGCTTTCAAAAGTGATTGCTTGTTTCTTTCACTTGAAATAAAAATATCATCATTTCCGAAAATTTTCCCTGCGAAAAACATTTCTTTGATTATTTCATAAAGTTTTTCCGTTCCGATATCTTCTTTTACAGACATCTCAACGATATATTTCTTATCGGTATAATTTTCTATCTCCCTTATATCTGCTTTTTTTTCGAGATCGCATTTATTTACAATTATTATCTTTTTCTTATCTCTTACAGATTCGAGGATCTTCCTGTCTTCATCGCTTAACTCTTTTGAACCGTCTATCATCATAAAAATAAGTTCGGCATCTTTGGCATAATTTTTTGATTTTTCGACACCCATTTTTTCTATCGTATCTTCTGTTTCCCTGATGCCTGCCGTATCTATTATATTAAGTGTTATTCCGTTTATGTTTATATACTCTTTTATTATATCTCTCGTAGTTCCCGGAATATCTGTAACTATTGCTCTCTCTTCATCTATCAGATAATTAAGCAGAGAGCTTTTTCCAACATTTGGTCTGCCTATGATAACAGTATTTATCCCCTCTCTTATTATCTTTCCCGTATCTGCTGTATCAAGGAGCCTGTTTATTTCTTCCTTCAGATCATAACAGCCTTTTTCTATCATATCGTAAGTCATCATTTCATCATCATGTTCGGGATAATCAATGGCTGCCTCAATATGTGCAAGCATAAGAAGAATATTTTCTCTGCATTTTTTTACTTTCCTTGATAATTTCCCGTCAAGTCTTGATACGGCAGCTTTATGTGCCATATCATTTTTTGAATTTATTATATCAATAACAGCTTCTGCCTGTGAGAGATCTATCCTGCCGTTAAGAAAAGCTCTTTTTGTAAATTCTCCCGGTTCAGCCATTCTTGCACCGCTTTTCAATACACATTCAAGGACTTTTTCCGTCGATTTTATGCCGCCGTGACAATTTATTTCAATAACATCTTCTTTTGTATAAGTATTAGGACTTTTCATCACCGAAACAAGTACTTCATCTATTATTTCATCATTATAGGTTATATGACCGTAATTGATAGTATGTGACTTGAGATCGTGTATATTTCCTTTTTTATTTTTAAAAATTTTATCAGCTATTTTAAAAGCATCGTTTCCGCTTATTCTGATAATACCTATCCCGCCTGTACCCATTGCAGTAGATATAGCGGCTATAGTATCATCTGAATTTATTTTGATTCCCATAAAAAACTCCTTTAAAAATAGGCTGCCACAGTATATCTGAGGCAACCTCCATTATTTTTAATAATGTTTCTTAGGTGATATAACAACATATCTGTGAGGTTCTGTTCCCTCACTGTAAGTAGTTACAAATCTGTCGTTCTGGAGAGTTGAATGGATAATTCTTCTCTCATAAGGATTCATAGGTTCAAGAATAACATTCTTTCTTAAATGCTTAGCTTTCTTCGCAAGATTAAAAGCAAGACTTTCGAGAGTTTCTTTTCTTCTTTCTCTGTATGATTCTGTATCAAGAGTAACGCTTATATAAGGCGATTCACCCTTATTTATAACAAGATTTGTAAGATACTGAAGTGAATCGAGTGTTTGTCCTCTCTTTCCGATTATAACACCCATTTCGCTTCCCCTGATGTTTATTTTCAGCTGCTTGTTATCCACAAGTTCGCTTTCCATTTCAGCCTCTATCTTCATGCTGTCAAATACTTCTTTAAGAAATTTCTCCGCAGTAGCAACAGGATCTTTCGTTCTTTGTGGTTTGCTCTGCTTTTCTTCTCCGTCTTCCTTTTGAACCTCTTCCTCTTTTTTTATTTCTTCTTCTCTTATTTCTTCTTTGATTTCTTCTTTTATTTCCTCTTTGATTTCTTCTTCCGGCTCATATCCTATCATTTTCACAACTACTTTAGCAGGTTTTTTCCCAAGACCCAAAAAACCGCTTGAAGGCTCTTGAATTATTTCTATATCAACCTCGTCTATCGTAGCTCCAAGTTCTGCAAGTGCGGCATCAGTAGCTTCCTGTACCGTTTTTCCCGTCATTTCAACCATCATCTGTTTCATTTTTCTTCCCCTTCTTTCTTGGCACTATAATACTTCTTATTCATAATTATCTGTTGGATCATCTGAAAAATATTTGATGTTATCCAGTACAGACCTACACCGCAAGGAAGACTTGTCGTAATATATGCCATCACAAGCGGCATAACTACATTCATAACTCTCTGCTGTGTTTTCATATTAGGGTCGGTCACTTTCGTTCTTCTCGTCATGAGCCAGCTTGATAAGAACGTTGTAAGACCCGATAATATCGGTATCAATATTTTACCGCTTGTAGCAGTATCATAATCAAATCCCACAGTTTCCGTAAGATTTATTCCGAGGAAATATTCTATTTGATTTTTAGTTGCCAATAATGAGTCAAGAGCACTTAATTTATCTGTAGGCATAATATCCCTGAGTGCCTGCCATGCAGATGGGTCAAATCTGCTCAGTACCTTTGAGAGATCGGCAACTACCGCCATATCAAGTTCCATACCCTTTGGTATCTCAACAAATCTAAGTACAACTCCGTTTATAAATGTATCAAGAAAATCTGATGTCTGAGCCGAGATCACAAGGTTAGATAAATCGGCATATACACTATTTATAGTATCAACAAATTGATACGGATTTTTCATTACATAATATAAAGCAATAAATATAGGCATCTGAATAAATAAAGGAAGACAGCCACTTAACGGATTTACCTTATGCTTTGAATAAAGTTTTGATATTTCCGCATTCATTTTTTTCTGTAATTCGGGATCTCCCATAGCATTCTGATATTTTTCCTGAATTTTTTTCATTTCAGGCTGTATAAGCTGCATAGCCATCATAGACTTTTGCTGCTTTATAACAAGAGGAAGCATACATACTCTTGTAAATATCGTCATAAGTATAATAGCTATACCCAAAGAATTGCTTTCCGTAAAAGAATAAACAAAATTAAAAAAGAAATTAATTACCTGACCAAGCAGCCAGCTTATCGGACCAACAATTATCCCCGGCTCGCTCTCTATCGTATTTGCAAGTAAAAATAACTGGTTCAATGAAATATCCTCCAAATTAATACAAAATTATCAAGGTACAGGGTCATATCCGCCTTTACAAAACGGATTGCATCTCAGAATTCTCCATACAGTAAGATAAGTTCCTTTAAAAAAACCATACTTTTGATAAGCCTCAAAGGCATACTGTGAACAAGTCGGATAAAATCTGCAGCAAGGCGGTTTGAGCGGAGATAAAAAATTCCTGTAAAATTTAATTATCATCATACAAACATATTTCATTGCCTGATTTTCTCCCTGAACAGATCATGTTTTTTCAATAAATGTTTAAGTGATGCACATATATCATCATAAGGCATACCTTTAGCAGAAGTCCTCGCTATCACAATTATATCAAATCCGTTTTTCAGTTTTTCTTCTGTCAGTCTGTAGCTTTCTCTTATCAGTCTTGTTACACGGCTTCTCACTACGCTGTTTCCGACTTTTTTGCTTACAGATATACCTATTCTGTTTTTTTCGAAATTATTTTTCAGAACATACATTACCAAGTGCTTATTGGCGATAGATCTTCCCTTATTATAAACAAATCTGAACTGATAGTTTTTCTTTAAAGATTCAGTAAATATCACGATTTTCAACCTCTGCAATAAAATAATGAACTGCTTTCATTCATCATTTTCATAACATAAAAGCCCACTTGCCATAAAAGCGGGCTTTTAAGGAACTGCCGATCTTTTGCTTGATATTTTCAAGGAAATCCTCGGCTGTTCCCTGATTTACCTTAAATCAAGCAGATAAAGCCTTTCTGCCTTTTCTGCGTCTGCTGAGTATAACTTTTCTGCCGTTAGATGTACTCATTCTTTTTCTGAAGCCATGAACCTTGCTTCTCTGTCTTTTCTTTGGCTGGAATGTCATTTTCATTTCAAAAGCACCTCCCTTATTTATGCTCAAATAATTTAACTATAGTATTCTATGCCCAAGCACTATTACTATTATATTAGATAATAATTTTTTAGTCAAGAAAATATTTCCGACTTTTTGCTTTTTTTAATAAATTGTAATATTGGTGTAACATTATTCCTTATTTTCATCATTAACTTCTGCCGTTTCATCTTCTTCGACATATTCTTCGGCTATTTTTGCAACACCTACTACCTTTACTTCATTACTGAGATTTATAAGCTTGACACCTTGCGTTATTCTTCCCATTGTTGAAATATCTTTTATTCTTATTCTTATTACTACACCCTCACTTGTGGCAAGCATAAGCTCTTCATTTTCATTTACCTCTTTTATGGCTGTCAGATTTCCCGATTTTTCGGTTATTCTGTATGTTTTCTTACCCTTACCGCCTCTGTTCTGTTTTGTATATTCTTTCACAGGAGTACATTTTCCGTAACCGTTTTCGCTTACCATAAGTACCTTCGATCCTTCATCAACCGTTTCGGCACCTATTACCTCATCGCCCTCCGAAAGAGTTATACTCTTGACACCTGCGGCAGTTCTTCCCATATTTCTGAGATCCTGCTCGTCAAATCTTATAGCCATACCGAGTTTTGTAGCAACAAATATCTCTTTTGTACCGTCTGTCTTAAGTACAGATATAAGCTCATCATCATCTTCCCTGAAATTGACTGCTTTTAATCCCATTCTTCTTATATTTCTGAACTGTTCGGCATCTGTCCTCTTTATTATACCGTTTTTCGTTATCATCGTAAGAGAGTGATTTTCGTATTCTTCTCTTACCGGAACAGCCGCCGATATTTTTTCACCGCTGTCTATCTGAAGCATATTTATTATCGGAGTACCCTTTGCAGTTCTTCCGGCTTCAGGTATCTGATAAGCCTTTATTCTGTATACTTTACCCTTATTTGTAAAGAAGAGGATATAATCATGATTGCTTGCAAGGAAGAGATCTTTTACATAATCTTCTTCCCTCGTCTGCATACCTATTATACCTTTTCCGCCTCTGTTCTGGCTCTTATAAGTATCAAGAGGCAATCTCTTGATATAGTCGAACTGCGTCATGGTTATAACGCTCATTTCATCTTCGATCATATCTTCTATATCTATATCGCCCTGATATGGCAGAAGTTTGGTTCTTCTTTCATCGGCACATTTATTCTTTATTGCAAGAAGCTCTGTTTTTATTACCGTAAGAAGTTTGTCCTCGCTTGCAAGTATGGATTCAAGTTCTTTTATAAGCTCTGTAAGTTTATTCTGTTCATCTTCGAGTTTTTCTCTTTCAAGACCTGTCAGACTTCTTAATCTCATCTCAACAATAGCCGTAACCTGCGCTTCACTGAAATCAAATCTTTCCGTCAGTCTTTCCTTAGCCTCATTAGTCGTCTTTGATGATCTGATTATATTTATTACTTCGTCTATGAAATCAAGTGCCTTTAAAAGACCCTCTATTATATGTGCCCTGCGGCTTGCTTTATCAAGATCGAATTTTGTTCTTCTTGTTATTACATCTTCCTGATGCTTTAAATAACATTCAAGTATTTGTTTTAAATTAAGTGTTTTAGGCTCTCCGTCAACTATCGCAAGAAAATTTATACTGTATGTTTCCTGAAGCTGTGAATAATTATAAAGCTGATTCAATACTATTTCAGCCGAAGCATCTTTCTTACACTCTATTATTATTCTTATTCCGTTTCTGTCGGAAGCATCATGAAGATCGGATATTCCCTCTATCTTTTTATCTCTTACAAGATCGGCTATCCTCTCTATCATTCGAGCCTTATTCACCTGAAACGGTATCTCGGTAACTACAATAGTTTCCTTACCGCTTTTTGCCGTTTCTATTTCAGCAGTCGAGCGAACAGTTATTTTTCCCCTGCCTGTTTTATAGGCACTTATTATTCCATGTTTTCCGAGGATATTTGCACCCGTTGGAAAATCAGGACCTTTTATTATCGGCAGTAATTCTTCTACTTGTGTATCTCTCTTTTCATTTATCCTGTTATCTATCACAAGATTTATTCCGTCTATGACCTCACCTAAGTTATGCGGCGGAATATTCGTTGCCATACCTACAGCAATACCCGATGCGCCGTTTACAAGCAGATTCGGAAATCTTGACGGAAGTACGGTAGGTTCTTTTCCCTCGCTGTCGTAGGTATCCATAAAATCTACCGTTTCTTTTTCTATATCCACAAGCATATCCATAGCCATACGACTAAGTCTTGCTTCTGTATATCTCTGTGCCGCAGCCTGATGACCGTCTATCGAACCGAAATTTCCGTGACCGTCAACAAGAGGATATCTCATAGAGAAATCCTGCGCAAGCCTTACAAGAGCATCGTAGATAGAAGCATCACCGTGAGGGTGATATTTACCCATCGTATCACCGACGACCTTAGCACTTTTCTTATATGCACTTGTAGGACCTAAATTAAGTTCATTCATTGCATATAAGATCCTTCTGTGAACAGGCTTCAATCCATCTCTTACATCAGGCAATGCTCTTGCGACTATAACGCTCATGGCATAGTCTATATAAGATTTTTTCATTTCATCGGAAATTTCAACATCTATTATCTTATCAAATTGATTATCCTGCATTTTTTTGTTCCTTTCTCAGAGAATTATATATCAAGGTTCTGAACGTATTTTGCATTTTGCTGTATAAATTCTCTTCTCGGTTCAACCTTATCCCCCATAAGCATATCAAATATCTGATCGGCTATTCTTGCATCTTCAATATTTACCTTTACAAGTATTCTTCTTTCGGGATCCATAGTCGTTTCCCAGAGCTGGTCTGCATCCATTTCACCAAGACCTTTGTATCTCTGTATCGGCTTCATTCCCTCTGCACCCATCTCTTTTATATACATATCTCTTTCTTCATCGCTGTAGGCATAATTGATGACTTTGCCCTTTTCAAGCTTGTATAACGGCGGCTGTGCAAGATATACATAACCCTCGTCAATAAGTTTCGGCATGAATCTGAAAATAAACGTCAGAAGCAATGTAGTGATATGCGCACCTTCAACATCGGCATCGGTCATAAGTATTATCTTATGGTATCTTAATTTCGTTATATCGAAATCATTGTGTATACCCGTACCGAAAGCCGTTATCATCGACCTTATCTCTTCATTTCCGAATATTCTGTCATCTCTCGCTTTTTCTACATTGAGTATCTTACCTCTGAGAGGAAGAACAGCCTGTGTTGCGGGAGTTCTTGCATTACAGGCCGAACCGCCTGCGGAATTACCCTCAACTATATATATCTCGCATTTTTCCGGATCTTTTTCCGTACAGTCTGTAAGTTTTCCCGGAAGTCTGCTTGTTTCAAGAACAGATTTTCTCGTAACGAGTTCTCTTGCTTTTTTTGCAGCATCTCTTGCTCTTGCTGCCGTAAGAGCTTTTTCTACTATCTGCTTTGCAATATTCGGATTCTCTTCAAGATAATAACCGAATTTTTCCGATAAAACAGATTCTACTGCACCTTTAGCCTCACTGTTGTTAAGTTTTGTCTTTGTCTGTGATTCAAACTGCGGATTTTCTATCTTTATACTGACTACCGACGTAAGACCTTCTCTTACATCATCACCGGATAAATTCTTTTCGTTTTCCTTTATAAGACCAAATCTCTTGGCATAATCATTTATAGTCTTTGTAAGTGCAGAACGAAATCCCACTATATGAGTTCCGCCGTCTGTAGTATTTATATTATTTGCATAAGAATAATTACTTTCTATATAGCTGTCATTATGCTGAAAAGCAACTTCAACATAAACATTATCCTTACTTCCCTCACAATAAAATATATCCTCATATATAGGCGTTTTACTGTCGTTTATATACTGAACAAATTCTTTTATCCCGCCCTCATAGTGATAAACTTGCTGCTTGATATCATCACTGTTTCTTTCATCTTTTAAGATTATCTTCAATCCTTTTGTAAGGAAAGCCGTTTCCTGTAAATGCTGCTTTAATATTTCAAAATCAAATACAGTTTCTTCAAATATTTCATTATCGGGCTTGAATTCCACAAAAGTACCCGTCTGCGCCTCGTCACATTCACCTACTACAGTAAGCGGCATAACGACATCGCCCCTTGAATATTTCTGCTCATAGATTTTGCCCTCTCTGTATATCCTTACAGTAAGCCATTCACTGAGCGCATTTACGACCGATGCACCTACACCGTGCAGACCGCCCGATACTTTATATCCTCCGCCGCCGAATTTACCTCCTGCGTGCAAAAGAGTAAATACGACCTCAACGGCAGGTATACCTTTCTGAGGGTGTATTCCCGTAGGTATACCTCTTCCGTTATCTTTAACTGATATAATATCGCCTTTTTCGACTGTTACCTCTATTTCGCTGCAAAATCCCGCCAATGCCTCATCAACGGAATTATCCACTATCTCATATACAAGGTGATGCAGTCCCCTGCTGCTTGTCGTTCCTATATACATTCCGGGACGCTTTCTTACAGCTTCAAGTCCCTCAAGTATTTGAATTTCATTAGCTTCATATTCAGGTGCCATTTAGATTCTCCTTTGAACTTCTTTGTTCACTTATTTCATTTTACCTATTTCATTTAATCCTAATTTTTCTTCATTTCCGTAATATTTATCAAGTGCTTCATCTATAGTCAATTTTCCTTCTATCGCTTGTGTAAATTCAACGGGAATACAATAATTATAAGCATTAAATGCCAAAAAATTATTACTCTGATTCTTTTCAAGAATATCAAGAGAACTTTCGATTCGACTATCTTTCTCAAAATTTTCATATTCTCTGTAATTTTTAGATATTGAATAATAAGGACTTAAATATATTTTTTCAAGTATCCTTTCCTCATTATAAGACAGCGGGTGTATCATTTTCCTTATACCGTCTTTTTCTTCCCAGTGGTACCCCTCTACACCTCTTGTAAAGAGAAGTTCACCCTTTCCTCCGTCATGGATATACGATATAAAGTTTTCAAAAACAGCTTTTTTGTGTTCCTCAGAGCCGCACTTATCATTTATAACCAAACAATATGGCTCATATCTGAAATATTTGCCATTTTCGATTGGAGCAATTGCTACTGCACTGTATTTTTCATTTTTTTCTTTCAAATTATCATTAATTATTTTATTCCATTCTCCTGCAATATAATTAAAACATCCGACTGCACAAGCCTCAAAAAATAACTCTCGGCATTGACTTGTACTTCCATATAATTTCACAAGACCTTCATTATAAGCAGATTTGATTCTTTCAATTATTATTCTCATCTGATTTTTATTTGGTCCTTTTCTAAAATCTATATCCATATCATACAAAAATATAGATATACGATTATAATACAGACATCCATCAGAAATTACAAATGGATATACATCAACTAAATCTTTATATTCATCATAAGATACTATACCATCATAATTAATGACTTTTCCGTTTTTATCGGTATATTCCCCGCCTTTAAATCGTCTTAACATATCTATAAATTCATCATAAGTCTCAGGCTCGGATATTCCTAATGTATCAAGCCAATCTTTTCTTATGTATGTAACATAACCGCTACCCTTTTGTCTTGGAAAGCCATACAAACCGACACTTCCGTCTATATTTTCTGTCTTGAAAAAATCTACATATTTTTCTTCTATCAAGCCGCTGTTCTTTAATTCGGAATTTTCCCATGAATCACTCATATCCCACAAATAGCCGTTTCTTACATAATTTATATAATCATCATAATTATCTAACTCTATGACATCACACATCTCTTTGCTGTCCGAAAAAATTTCTTCTTTAGCTATTTCAATGTTATCTGAATTACCATAAGCACCATAATCACGAAATTCTATTTTTATTCCTGTATTCTTTTCATATTCTCCTTTTAATTTATCAATACTTTCAAGGTCGTCCTCATCTGTTAAAGTACCATATAATCCGATCCTTATTTTTTCGGGTTTATACTCGCTTTTTGCGGTTTCTTCAATTATATTTGTACTACCTGTTTTACTGCACCCGGTTAATACAAAAAGCAAAGAAATAAAAATATATAAATATTTCTTCATAATTTACCTCAACTATATTATTATATCACAATTTCAAGACTTTTGCAAACAATTATTCACACACAAAAACGATATTTACAGAAAACAATACTTTTTAATGTAAAAAGTTGTAAACAATGTTTATAAGTACATATGAACTTCAAAACATCTGAAAAAATCAGGTAAAAAATAAAGAGTTATCAACATATTGTTGATAAAACTGTTGATAACTGCAATTATTAAGAAATTTTTTAACGACGCTAACTATATAATTATATCATAATTTTTTGATTTTTTCAATCAATTATTATAAATTCGGATAAACTTTTCCATTTTCGACTTTATATATCGCAGCTTTTTGCGAAAGTTCTTTCAGACTATCCTCTATTCCCGTACAAGTAATTATAGTCTGTATATCACTTATACATTCTATCAGATATTTCTGCCTGTTTTTATCAAGCTCCGAAAAAACATCATCAAGCAGCAAAACAGGTTCGGAGCCTTTTTCTTCTTCTATCAGCTTTATTTCCGCAAGTTTCAATGAAACGGCTGTACATCTCTGCTGCCCCTGCGAACCGAATTCCCGTACATTTGTATCATTAATAAAAAAAGCAAGATCGTCTTTATGCGGACCGTAAGAAGTCGAACCGAAATAAATATCCCTGTCAATATTTTTATTCAGTTTTTCCTCAAATTCATCGGCAGAAACACTGGGTTTATATTCGATCTTCATTTTTTCCGCATTTCCGGTAAGTTTTAAATGTATATTTTTTGTAAGTTCGTCTATCCTTACCGTAAATTTTTCTCTTTCTTTTATCAGTTTTCTGCCAAAGTCCACAAGCTGATTATCCCATACAAATATCGTATCTTTAAGCGAATTGTTTTTTTGTACCTGTTTCAGTAAATTATTCCTTTGTTTAAGTATTTTCCAGTATTGCTGCAAATTATAACAATAAATTTTACTCAGCTGGCATAATTCCATATCAATAAAACGCCGTCTTTCCGAAGGACCTTTTTTCACAAGTTCAAGATCCTCCGGTGAAAAAATAACAATATGCAACACTCCGAATAATTCGCTCAGACTTTTTATCGGCAGACTGTTTACCGCAACACCTTTTTTTGAATTTTTCTTTAAATGTATATTCACTCTGTCCTTATAATCGTTTTTATTGATAAAAGTCTGTACCATAGCCGAATCCATACCAAACATTATCATATCTTTATCCGAATGGGTCCTATGGCTTCTTCCTGTTGCGCACATATAGACAGCCTCTATTATATTTGTTTTTCCCTGAGCATTTTTGCCAAAGAAAATATTCACACTTTTATTAAATTTGATACTCATAGTATCTAAATTTCTGAAATTTTTTACAGAAATATTCTCGATATACATTTAAACACCTATACTTTGAGCTTTACATATAAATTTTTTATCATCTATCTCAATGACATCATCATTTTTTATCTTTTTTCCTCTTTCGGTGCATACTTTGCCATTTACTCTGACATTTCCGTCTTTTATAAGCCACTTTGCATCGCTGCCTTGTCCGACGACACCTGCGATCTTAAGGATCTGCTGTAATTTGACAAAATCCGTATCTATCTTTATCTCTTTCATATCATTTAGCCTTTCGTATTTTAATTAAGTTTAAGAGGAATTATAAGATACTTATAGTTGCAATCTTCATTATCACTCTTTATTATACAAGGGCTTATCGCCGTTAAAAACTGTATGCTTATATCTTCATCATCTATTGCTCTCATTGCTTCTATAAGGTATTTCGGATTAAAGCCTATCACAAGTTCGCTTCCCTCAATATCACATTCAACATTTTCAAAAGATTCACCATATTCCGTACTTGATGATATTTCAATTTCATCGCTTGGCTTTATGTTTATTTTTATAGGTGAATTCTTGCTTTTCTGCGATATAAGGCTTGCTCTCTCCATTGCTCTTAAAAAGCTTTGCCTGTTTATGTTTATTTTAGTTGTATAATTATCATTGAACAAAGATTCATATTTTACAAAATTTCCCTCAAGGAGCCTTGCTATCATTATACAGTTTTCAAGTTCAAAAAGCACTTCTTTTTCGGAAAAATAAATTTTGATATTTTCATTTTCATCATCCGGTGCTATTCTTTCTATTTCGGAAAGTGCCTTTGCAATTACAATAGCTTTTATATCCGGTACATCATTTTCAAATCTATACTCTCTGAGAGATACTCTGAAACCGTCAACAGATACAAGATTAAGCTTATTATTCTTTATATCCATAAGCTCCCCTGTAAATACTATCTTGTTTTCGTCGGTCGAAACAGAAAAGAGCGTTTGTTTTATCATATTTTTAAAGACTTGTGAATTTATTTCATAACAAAAATTTTTTGATATTTCCGCAAGAAGAGGAAATTCGTTTCCGTTTTTACCGAGGATCTTAAATTCAGCCTTTCCGCAGTTAATCACGACAACATTTTTTTCATCACAACTGAATGTAAGCTCTCCATCGGGTAAATTTCTTATTATCTCGCCGAATATTTTAGCCTCAACGGCAATTTTACCCATTTCAATAATATCGGCTTCTATATTTTTTGTTTCTATTCCAAGTTCCATATCGCTTGCAGTAAGACGTAATCCGTTATCATCTGCTGTCAATAAGATACATTCAAGTATAGGCATTGTTGTTTTACCTGCCACAGCCTTACTGACAAGATTTATATTATTCTGAAGAACATTCTTCATACAAGAGAAACGCATTTGTTGATAACTCCTTTCGGTGTGTTTAACATATATATTTATTATATTTTAGTAGTTGTAGTAGTAGAGCTTGTTTATTTGTTGATAATATCTTTTTTGTTGATAAACAAGCGGCTCATTAAGTTGTTATTATTATGTAGATAAGTCAAAAATTACTTCATAATTATAAACAAAATAAACATATAAAAAAATCATCTACATTTGTAAACAGTATTTCAACAGCCTGTAAACAAAGATATAAACTACTTCATGTTTTTGATTGCTGCTTCGATCTCAAGAACTTCTTTTTTGAAATAATCATCTTTTTCCATATCTTTTGCTATTTTATCTTTTCCGTGGATCACTGTTGCATGGGTTCTGTCAAGCTGCTTGCTTATATTTGAGAGAGAGTCATTTAACAATTGGCAGCATAGATACATTGAGACCTGTCTTGCACGGGCTACCGGCTGATTCTTTTTATTTCCCTTCATATCGGCAAGAGGAACGTTGTAGTGTTTTGCTACTACTTCCTGTATCGAGTCTACGTTTATTTCAAAATTAACAGGGCCGTTTATTATGTCTTTCAGAGCTTCCTTTACAAGATCAATTGATATTTCTTTTCCTATCAGTCGTGAATAAGCGATCACTTTATTGAGAGAACCTTCAAGTTCTCGTATATTTGACTTAATAAGCTGTGCTATGAATTGAGCAACATCTTTAGGCAGTTTTATGTGATCTGTTTCCGCTTTTTTTTCAAGGATAGCTGTCCTTGTTTCAAAATCGGGAGGGGCTATATCCACGACCATACCACCGTTAAATCTTGTTCTGAGTCTGTCTTCGAGGGTCGGCATTTCATTGGGGTGAACATCACTGCATATAATTATCTGTTTTTTTGACTGAGTGAGATCATTGAATGTATGAAAAAATTCTACTTGAGTAGATTGTTTTCCGCTTATAAATTGAATATCATCTATAAGAAGGACATCTATTTTTCTGTATTTATCTCTGAATTCTACGTTCTTACCTGATTTAATGGCAGAAATAAGCTCATTCATGAATTTTTCACAAGATGTATAAAGTACTTTTGCATTTTCGTTTTCATCAAGTACATAATTACCTATTGCATGCATGAGATGTGTTTTACCAAGTCCCGAATTACCGTAAAGAAAAAGAGGATTATACAGAGTTCCGGGATTTTGGGCAACTGCCACAGACATTGCATTTGCCATCTGATTACTGCTTCCTACCACAAAATTATCGAAAATGTATCTTTCATCAATGTTTCCGTTACGGCTTGTATTATTTTTTGTTATCTTATTTTTAGGTATTTCCGAAATATTCAAATTTTTTATATCATCCTCGGAAAGAACAGAGACTGTAAGATCTCTATTAAGTATTTTTTCGGCACACTCTTTGATAACGGGAAGATGTTTAAGATTGATTATGTCCTTGAAGTACGGTGGGTCGATCTTTAAATATAATACATCTTCTGTTAATGTGTGAAATTCAAGATGAGAAAGAAATGTATCATATGTTGTTTTATGAGATTCTTCTTTTAAAAGCGACTTTATATTAAGCCATATTTCGTTATTGTCGGTTGTTTCACTCATGATTATCCTCCGTTATATAGTTATAAACATTGTTGATAACTATATGTAAACATAAAAATATTTGAAAAAAAGTAAAAAATAAAGAGTTATCAACATAATGTTGATAAAACTGTTGATAACTGCAATTATATATTAAAAATTACGAACAATGTTGATAAAAATATATTAACATAAAAAATATAGAAAAACAACTGAAAATTTTTGAGTTGTAAACAAAATTGTTGATAAAATGTTCATAACTATATGGATAAATCAGAAAAATTGTCGACATTGTTCAAAATTAATAAAATTTTTGTTATGGTATAGGAATTTTTTTTGTGATATGTTATAATTATATTAAACGGCATTTATTAATGATGTTTAGTATAAAACTATCAGGGGATGCACAAGGCTGATAACTATTAAAGCAATATTCTGAGATGAAAAAAAGGACTGAAATATATGTCTAAAATTGATAAAACAGGCATTTCGAGATTTGAAAAAATTACAATCTTTCTTCTTTTGGTCTGTCTTGCGGTAATAATCGGAATTATGGCAACTGTCATAATAAGTATAAATAATTCCGATATAAAGCAATATATTCGTGCTGATACTGAAATGATCACGGAGGATACGAGTGAAAACAGGAGCGGAAATACGCTTGTATATGATACTTATAACGGAGAGTACAGTGTTTTTGTAAAAGATGTATTTGCGGCAAAATTTATGAGTTTTGATGAAGCTGTAGAATATGCGAAAAGTCATGAGAATGCTTCTGTAAAGAGAAGCGGAGGTTCAAGCTGGTTGTGGGACAATACTCCGCAATTTAATGTATACAGATCGGGAAGTGACGAATATAAGGCATTTATCGAATTTGGCGATGCGGCAAACTATGCTTGGGAAAATGGCGATGCGGAGGTTTTTTACCGCAAGAACAGCTCGTTTATATGGAATACCTATTCGGATATACCGGAAGAAAAAATGATAAGTGATATTGAGCCTATAGGGCAATATCCCGAATTATACAGAGGCTGTGAAGTAACTTCTCTTGCGATGCTTTTAAGATACAGAGGTTATGATGTAAGCAAGATGCAGCTTGCAAGAGAGATAAAGAAAGAGCCTATGATAAGCTATGATGATGACGGCAGGCAGTACTATGGAAATCCGAATAACGGTTTTGTCGGCAATATTTATGATGAAAACGAAGAGGGACTTGGAGTTTATCATCAGCCAATGTATGAGCTGCTTGCAAAATATGATGAAAAGAATGCTGTAGACCTTAGCGGAAGCAGGTTTGAGGATTTATTTTATTTTTTGAACAGGAATATTCCCGTGGCTGTGATAGTAAGTTCGGAATATCGTGTACTGCCGGAGGAGAACTTTGAATACTGGGATACAAGAGAAGGTACTATCAGAGTGACTTTTGATGAGCATTGCGTGCTTGTCTGCGGATATGACAGAAACAAGATATACTGTAACGATCCTATGAAAGACGGCAGGATCGTCGGGTATGACAGAGATAATTTTATAAGATCGTGGATACAGATGGGAAGACAGGCTGTATCTGTATGCAAATAATATTTGGAGGTAGTTGATGATGAGATATATTGATGTAAAAGTAATAAGGGAAAATGTAAAGAGAATGTGTATCAGTGCGAATTGTGTGCTGAACAGCGATATATACGAGGCTATAAGCGAATTTGAAAAAAAAGAGGTATCACATGTAGGTAAAAACATCTTAGGACAGCTTAGAGAAAATGCCGATCTTGCAAAGGAAAAAATGAAGCCTATATGTCAGGATACGGGTATGGCTGTTATATTCGTTGAGATAGGTCAGGATGTTCACATAACCGGAGGAGGACTGAGTGAGGCTATAAACGAAGGTGTGAGAGATGGCTACATAGATGGGTATCTGCGTAAATCCGTTGTCGGCGATCCTCTTATAAGGGTAAATACGAAAGATAATACTCCTGCAATAATTCACTATGACATAAAAGAGGGAAACAAGCTGAAAATTACCGTTGCACCAAAGGGATTCGGCAGTGAGAATATGAGCCGTGTGTATATGCTTAAACCTGCACAGGGAGAGGAAGGCGTAAAGGATGCAATAATACGGACTATTGAAGAGGCCGGCTCAAACCCATGTCCGCCGATGGTGGTCGGTGTGGGTATCGGAGGAAACTTTGAATACTGTGCGGAGCTTGCGAAAAGGGCATTATTAAGACCTGTAGGAAGCAAGTCGGAGAAAGAGCATATAAGACGAATAGAAGAAGAACTCTTCGAGAGGGCAAACAAGCTGGGAATCGGCCCGCAGGGACTTGGGGGAAGATGTACGATACTGGGGATAAACGTCGAAAGCTTTGCGACACACATTGCGGGGCTTCCGGTTGCAATAAATATAAGCTGCCATGTGACAAGGCATGCTGAAATTGAGCTGTGAGAGCGGGGTTGAAAATATTTTGGCAGGAAGAACAAGAGGGGATATCGTTTGTGATGTCCCTATTTGTTTTTTTGATCATGTTGAAATTTAATGAAATGAAAAAATGGCAGGATTAGGTGAGGCTAACTGATTATTTTTGCAGGGGCGGATATTACTGCGGTGTATTTGCGGGGAGGTTTTTGGGAAAAAGATGATTGCAGTTTTTTGCGGAAATTGGGAGATATAATAATGAAAAAAGAAGGGAGATATTTATGAATGATTTTTTTATAGGGAATGGGATAAAAATAGAAAAACGTGGGGATAGATATTATCTGATATATGATGCCGGGGAGATATGCGATAGAATGGAAGAAATAGAGATAACGAGAAAAGAAGCTGATATTGCAATGAAAAGTTCAAAAGGAGCTTACGATATAATTATAAAATATCAGAATATGATGAATGAGTAAATATAAGAGAATAAGATATTTTATGAGATCAAAATATGTGTGGTCAAGTTTATTGACAATCGTTGATAGTTATAATAAAATTATATCAGGAGATATGATCTGTTGGAGGTGTATGCGATGGATATACTAAAACCGAAGCTTGATGTTGTATTTAAGATGATATTTGGCGATGAGAGAAATATGAATATAATAGTTTCTTTTGTTGCGGCACTTATGAATATCCCAAAGGAATATATAAAAAAGATATCTATAATGAATGTGGAAATACCGATAGAGGAATACGGTCAGAAATTCGAAAGACTTGATCTTAGAATGGAAACATATATAAATAAGAGATCGGAAATAGTGAATATAGAAATACAAATACTTTCAGAACCGAATTATGAGGACAGGTCACTGCTTTATTGGTCAAGAAATTTCAGTACACAATTAAAGAGCGGAGATACTTACTCAATGCTTAAAAGAACGGTTTGTCTTAACATAATAAATTTCAATTTATTTGAATGTGAAAATTATTATTCGGACTTTACGCTGATGGAGAAGAAAAGACATGAAATATTGTCAGATAAAATAGAGATTTGTTTCTTTGAATTGAGAAAACTGAAAAAATATATGGAAAAATGCGGAGAAGAATATACTTCTACACCTATGGAGAATTGGCTGAATTTTGTGAATGCGGAAACGGAGGCTGATCTTATGTTGATGGAAAAGAAAATAACAGACCCGGCAATGAATGATGCAATAGTTGTATTGAAAACACTGAGTGGAGATGAAAAGGCAAGAGAAATAGCGTATTACAGAGAAAAAAGGCTGCATGATGAGGCATCAGTGATCGAATATGCAAAAAAACAGGGAAGAGAAGAGGGAAGAGAAGAAGGAATAAAAGAGGGAAGAGAAGAAGGAATAAAAGAGGGAAGAGAAGAAGGAATAAAAGAGGGAAGAGAAGAAGGGATAAAAGAAGGAACTCTTTTAATACTGATAAATCTTGCAAAAGAGGGATTGATAACGGTGGAGGATGCTGCAAGAAAAGCGGGTATGAGTGAAGATGAATTTGAAGATCGTATGAAAATGCAGGAAAATGATGAAGTTTAAAAAAACACTTGAAATTGAAATGAAAGTGATGTATAATCTTGGCGTAAAGAATTTATGAAAAAGACGGAAAAGTTATAAGAAAAATGGGAGTGACAAAAATGAAGAACAAATTTAAACTTTTTTCCGCAATTACAATTGCGGCGGCTATGATAGCAGCGGCTGCACCGATAAGCGAGATGGGTGTTTCGTTTTTTGAAAATTTATCGGTAAATGTAAAGGCTGAAGATGAAGAAAGTGGGATAAGCTGGGCTCCGACGGGTACTGCTTTGAATGATCAGGAAAAAAGATTTTTTAAAGTTGACGAAAATTACAGCTATACATTTTCGGGAGATGCCTATATAGCAAATGACGGCAGCGGAAAGAACGGACAGAACGGCGTTAATATGAGCGGTAAGCTGTATAAATACGGAAAAGTTATCGCAATAGATACTAATATAGGAACATACGCCTGCATATGTAAATACGATGCAGGATGCGGTGATGTAGTAGGTGTAGTAAGAGGTTCGGGAACAGGTTCATCGTCATCTGATTATTGCTATTTTTATCCTGTTTATTATGACGGAGTAGGATATTATACGGTCTATGATGCAGGGGTAGTTGATGTTTCTGTCATAGAGGAAGATGATATATTTTTAAAAGGTACAACGATAAATAATGATAGTGAGAATCAAATTAGCATATATTTTGATAATGTTGCTGGAAACGAATTAAAAAATAATGAAAAATACGAAAATATAAATGAAGATTATGTATGTACAAATAAGTACGGTGCAAGAATAGACCTTGAGTCGGATGTGATTTGCATAGATGATCTGGAATTTGAAACTGTATTCAAATATGATGGAAAATCGCATTTTCCTGTAACCCCTACAGAAACTTTTGTAAAAGATGTGCATTATAAGTTATCGGATGTTACACAAGGAAAAACGGATATAGGAAGTTATACTACAAAAATCGTAGGTATTGGTGATAGGGAAGATATTGTTGATTCTTATTATTACGGTGTAAAAACGATTAAATGGCAGATAAAAGGGGAATTGCAGTCTGCTGATACGGTCGAGAAATTAAGCGGTAATTATTATTATACTTACGGTACAGACAGCAAAGATAATGATAAGATATATATTATATATGTATATGACGGTAAGCCTGAAGATGCCGATTATATTGCGGTAATGGAAAAAAGTGAAAATAATTCAACGGAGATAGATCCAAACAAAAGAATTACTTCTTTATATAAAAATATAGAATTTCCTGACGGCACAAAGATAAACATTGATACTTTTGATAACGGAAAAAATGAGGGGAAATATTTTACGGCTATTGTGCTTAATAATGAAAGTAAATTTGTACCAAATACAGAATCTTTTGAATTTGTGGCTAAAAAGAATGGACAATGAGTAAGGAGGAGAAAAAATGAAAAAAGAATATATAAGACCCGAATGTGAAATGATCATATTTGTATCGGAGGATATTATCAGTACTTCTACGGGAATGACAAAAGAAGATACACAGGCTTTATTTATGGAATATGATGCTTCATACTTTAAATAATGAATATATAAAAAGGGACTGTGAAAAAGTTTTATTTTTTCACAGTCCCTTTTTTGCGGTTACATAGGTCGGGGAATTTACATTTTGGATATTTGCATAGTTTCTATGTTTTGTATCTCGTGAGCAACGATATGATTTTTTGTAATGATACAAAGCATATCTCTATCCTTATTTGAGCCGATAAATTCACCCTCAAATGTTTTATTCTGGAATGTGGTGATACGAACTTTCATTCCTCTCTTATATTGAATACCGTTAAAATCGAGTATTTCCTGCGGAAACAAGCTGTAGCATCGTCTTGTGATGGCATTTATATTATCGGCACTATAGCTGAATTCTGTCGATGCTATGCGAAATCCCTCGGCTATACGCATTATCTGATTTATAATAAAGGTAAGGATATATCCGAAAACAAGAGCAAAAACTATTTGTCCCGGCGTTAATGTAAAATCTATTGAGGAAAGATCTATACCCAACATAAACATACCCCCTGTTATTTGTTGTTTTAAATTATGGAAACAAAATTTCGATTCATCGCTAATATTATAACAGAAAAAAATAATTTTTCAATATATTTTTTATAAAAAATTATTTTTTTATTATGTTTTATTCGTTTTTGATCCCATAGGAAAAATTATTTATAAATTGTTTGGCTGTTCTGCCCGAAAGACCTTTCTGGTGCATTTCCCATTTTTTTGCCTCTTTTTCAAGTATTTCATCGCTTACCTGTATATCATTTTTCCTGGCAAGAGCTTTTACGATGTCGATATACTGCTGAGGTGTAGGTTTAGGGAATGTTATGGTGATACCGAATCTGTCGGATAAGGATAATTTTTCATTGAGCGTATCCTGAGTATGTATTTCGGCATCTTCACCTCTCTCCTGTCTGTCGCCCCATACTTCTTTTATGATGTGGCGGCGGTTGCTTGTTGCATAAAAGAGAACATTATCCGGCTTATTTTCGGAGCCGCCCTCTAAAAGCGACTTCATGTATTTATACTGTATCTCGTGTTCATCAAATGAAAGATCGTCAAGGAAGATTATGAATTTACTTCCTCTTGTTTTAAGATTGGAATAAAGAAGGGCAACATCTTCTATCTGATCTTTCGTTATTTCTATAAGCCTGAGCCCCTGTGAATAATATTTATTTACAAGTGCCTTTACACAGGAGGATTTTCCCGTACCTCTTGCACCTACAAGAAGGACATTATTTGCTGCATAGCCGTTTATAAATGCTTCCGTATTTTCGATGAGTTTATTCTTCTGTATATCATAGCCGATAAGCTCGTCAAAGGTTATCTTATCGGGTTCTTCTATGCCGACAAGACCTTTTTCTCTGTCGAATTTAAAGGAACGGTAAAGGGATATTTTTCCGCAGCCGTAAGTATTATATGTTTTGATGAGATGATTTATTATATCCTCGGGTGATGAAGTATTAAGGATATACTCTATATTTTGATTTTGATTTTTCTTTACGGGTCTGTAATTTTCAAGCAGTCTGAATACGGGATATTCGGGAAATGCTTCTGTAAGGTCGGTCTTCAGTACTTCAAGAAGCGTTCTGATGTCGTTAAGTGCCGCATCGTAAAGAGTTGTTCCCAAAACATCGGCTTTATTTTCGCAGTTGAGCGAAAAAATATTGCGGTGTGAGATGAATATATCTGCAATATGTGATTTGAATACATTACCCGAATAGCCGTTTTTTTCGGCTTTTTCGATAAGTATGTTTGCAAGGGTCACAGCATCGCTGTTCATGTATGCTTTTACGGCATCATCTTTTGAAAGATCGTACAGTATAAATGAATTGAATAAATTTGTATTCATTTTGTTTCTCCTTATATTTTTATACATTTTATTTTTTTTAGTTCGGTATCTTTTATGCGGGTGAGGTCTATGCCTGTTTTCTTGTAGTTTTTTGCGGCTTTTATGATATCTTCGGTTATTATCTCTCCCGGGAGAAGTATCGGTATTCCCGGCGGATATGGTACTATATATTCGGCGGATATTTTTCCGGCGGAATTATCGAAATTGTGTTCAAAGGTTTCAAGGGAAAATACTTTATTAAGCGGTATCTTTGTTTTTCTTTCGGTTATTTTTACAGGTAGGATATTATCTTTGTATTTTATTTCCCTGTCGAGTTCTTTAAGTTCAAATGCGAGTTTTTCAAAGTCTTCTGATGTATCGCTTATACTTGTGACAGCGGTAAGGTGATTTGTACCGCACATTTCAAATCTTGTATTATACCGTTTATAAAAGAGGTCATCGGCTTCTTTTCCCGTCATATCGGAATTAAGGATAAAGACAAGGCGTGAGATGTCTGTATCATATATGGAATAGCTGCCTGCTATATCCTGTGGTATAAGTTTTATTTTTTCAAGAGATGATATACCGCTGCGAAATTCGGTTATATTTTTATGAAAAGACGAAAAAAGCTTTTCTCCGTTTTCCTGTATATATTCCCTGCATTTATCGAGAACTGCCATAAGAACGAAAGAGGGACTTGTGGACTGAAAAACATCAAGATAATGTTTAAAGAGATCTCTGTTTACAAGGCT
Organism: Bacillota bacterium; assembly: GCA_017483905.1. Lineage (GTDB taxonomy): Bacteria > Bacillota > Clostridia > Lachnospirales > CAG-274 > RGIG4831. The sequence continues at coordinate 12,027 of JAFUUG010000301.1, read as the reverse complement.
GCCGTTTATATGGGCAACGGAAGTCTGAGTAAGAACGGGCAATGTTTTATGCCAGCTTTGTATAACGATGTCGGCTCCAAGAGATATTGCGGAGGTCGGCATATAAGATGAGAGAGAAAAAGCCGCTCCGTGTGCTTCGTCAACTATAAGCGGAATATTTTTCTTATGAAGTTTATCGGCTATTGCTTTTATATCGGAGATAAAGCCCTCATAAGTCGGGGAAGTTATTATACAGGCGGCAATGTCCGTATACTTTTTCGTTATTTCGTCTATTCGCTGCGGGGATATTCCTCCTGAAAAACCGTAAGGCGTGATCTCGGGAGAAATATATAAAGGGGTGGCATCTGTGAGCGAAAGTGCATTATATACGCTTATATGACAATTATTTGCAACGATTACATTTTTATGAGAATAAGGGGGGCAAGAGGAAAGTATTGCCGCAAGTATGCCCCCTGATGTACCGTTTACAAGGAAAAAACTTTCATCGCAGCCGTATATAGCCGACATAAGTTTCTGCGCATCAAGGATACACGATGATGGGGAATGAAGATCGTCGGTTTCGGGTATCTCGGTAAAATCAAGAGATAGCATATTTTCAAGATAGGGGAGAGGCTTTCTCTTATGCCCCGGCATATGAAAAGGGTGTTCTTTTTCCGAAAGTGAAACAAGTCTGTCATACAGCGGTGCGGACAAGGCGATCTTCCTTTCTTGTTTTGATATTTTATAGTAAACGACATTAAAAAATGTCGTTTACTATAACCCTACGTGGTATGCACACGGCTGCGTACAAGGTGGTTAGCCGCTTTGCGGCACGCAGCCGGCGCGAGTAAACGAGCAAAAGTATAAATACTTTTGTCGTTTACTATAAATTTATTCTGAAATATAATCGTCGATAAATTTGAATTTTATTATAACATATTGTGATGTTAATATCAATATATAAATATGATATTATATCCGATGGTGAAAAGAGATCTCTTCACCATCGGAATCGGTGAAATTCAGTATAGAATGATAAGGCTGTTATCGGTCGGCGGTGCTTCTTTTCGGTTTCTTATCGTTTCCGATTATATTTTCTGCACCTACCATGCCGTAACCATAGGGCGGTACATAATTACTGCCTCGTCCGGCGGTATCTGCCGATATTCTCTCTTCGGCATCGCCGACATATTCGGATATTCCGTTTATGCTTTCATAGCCTTTTGAGTCGGTGCCTGTGTCGGTGCTTTCCTGTGAATAGTATTCTCCTGCAAAGAGGTCATTATGATATTCTTTTTTTGTTATATCTTTTTTGTTATCGTAATTATTTGTATCATCTTTCGTATCATCGGTTATACGGTTAAGAGCGTTTGTGCCGTCATTTCTTATGGAATCGGCGGTTTTGTTTATTTTACCCGTGAGGCTGCCTGTTTTGTTTGAACAGCCTGTGACGGAGAGCATTACGGCAAGAACTGCCAAATAAAAAAAGTATCTCATTTTTTATCCTCCGTTATATTTTTTTAAGGAACATATTTTCAGCCGTTTGGTTCAAAATATATTCCCGTTTTTATTTTATATAATTTTGAGGAAATAATACTGAGATATTATTACAAAAATTTGAATAAAAAACCCCACCTTTTTTGGTGGGGGATTTTTATCTTTCCGACATTGAGATATACTGGATCTTTTTCTGTATCGGTTTATATGCCGGACGGATTATCTTTCCGCCTGTTGCGACTTCTTCTATTCTGTGTGCCATCCAGCCTGCTATCCTTGCGGTGGCAAAAAGAGGAGTATACATTTCATCGGGGATATTGAGCATACGGTATACAAGACCCGAATACATATCTACATTTGAACACATCGTCTTTTCATAGCCTTTTACTTCTGCGTAGGCTACAGGTGTGAGTTTTTCAATGAGGTCAAGAAGAGCAAAATGTTCATCGTAACCTGTTTTGGCTGCAAGTTTCTTTGCGTAACGCTTGAGAACTACTGCTCGTGGGTCGCTGAGAGTATAGACGGCATGCCCCATGCCATAGATAAGACCGCTTTTATCATTTGCTTCTTTTCTGAGGATCTTTATAAGATAATCATATACTTCCTTTTCGTTAGAACAATCTTTTACATTTTCTCTGATATTATCATACATTTCGATGACTTTATGATTTGCTCCGCCGTGCTTATGCCCTTTGAGAGAACATATTGCGGCTGCTATGGCAGAATAGGTATCTGTGCCTGAAGAGGAAGTAACTCTGGCTGTAAATGCTGAGTTATTACCGCCGCCATGCTCGGCATGGATAACAAGGCACATATCGAGAAGTTTTGCTTCATCATCGGAATATGTTTCATCTGCCCGTATGAGATTGAGTATATTTTCCGCTGTTGTCTTTGAACCGTCGGGCAGATGGAGATACATACTTGTATTATCGTAATATCTTCTCTTTGCCTGATAAGCATGGCTCATGATTATAGGCATCTTTGAAAAAAGGCTTATACCCTGACGCATTATATTTTCTATACTTGTATCATCGGGATTCGGATCGTAAGAATAAAGATTGAGAGTTGCACTTGCAAGTTTATTCATAAGATTTTTGCTTGGTGCTTTCATTATCATATCTTCGGTAAAATTATTGGGAAGATTTCTCTCGGCAGCTATTACCGACTGAAATTCTTCAAGCTCTTTCTTATTCGGAAGTTTACCGCTCATAAGAAGATATGCGATCTCTTCAAAGCCGAATCTGTTTTCGCTGTGAAATCCCTCTATAAGATCGTATATATTATATCCTCTGTATGTGAGACGACCTTCGATAGGCTCTTTTTCACCCTCATTGACGAGATAACCGTGAACATTGCTTATATTGGTAATGCCTGCAAGGACACCTGTTCCGTCGGAATTACGCAGACCTTTTTTTACTCCGTATTTACTGTATAATTCGGGAGTTATATTATTTATTTCATCGAAATTTGCACGAAATTTTTTTATGAATTTTTTTTCTGTGTCTTCAATAAGTTTTACATCTTCATTAATCAATTTTGATCACTCCTTAAAATTTTACCCCATTATAATAATGATATACTAAAATAAAGGAAATGTCAATTTGTTTTTACATATTTTATTTAACAAAAATTCAAAAAAATTTTTGTTAATAATTATTTAAATTATTAAATTTCTATAAATAAGAGATATTTTGGAAGATAACAGATACAGAGAATTTATGAAAAATGAATTTTTTTGAAGTGAAAAATTCATTTTTCATTTATAATTAATACTAATAAACGGCAAAAGTAATTGTACTTTTGCCGTTTATTATAAAATCATTTATTTTCAACTTTGATTCGTGAAAAGGATTGAAGCAAATTTTTATACTCGAAATCGGAAAATATTTCCGATTTCGAGTGTGCCGGCTGCGTGCCGCAAAGCGGCTATTTACTTTATCGCAGCCGTGTACATAAAGTTATACTGAGTGAGCAAATTTATTTTGCTCACCAGTATAAATCAAATTGTGCGGTGGTTTTAAAAGATCATTTATCTGAGGAGTATGAAGCTGTTTTTGTTTTGCTGTCCCATGATACATTTATACCGAGTGCTGTGCCGAGTGCTCTGAAAGGTATGAACATTCTGCCGTCTTTTATTTCTGCTATGGCATTGTTATCCATGAGAACCGATCTGCCGTCTATATCCATATATTCGCTGCCTGCCGTAAAGCGAATAGTTTTTCCGTTTACTTTTATCGAGGCTGTTTTTGTTTCACCGTCCCATGATACTGTACTGCTTGTATCGGCATTATCTATCGTTTCACCTTGTATTGCTATTGAGGCAAATCTTAAAGGAACGAGGGTCGAGCTTGTGTAGCTTTGAATGAATGGGGCAACAGGGAGGTCGTATTCATTTTCGCCGATTTTTATTTTCTTGCTGCCGATAGTAAGAGATACTTTATTTATTGATTTTTCTTTTTTTGGATTATTTTCTGTCGATCCTGTTGTACCTTCTGATTTATCTTCTGATTTATCTTCTTCTGCTGCGGTCGATTTAGACGATGCTTTCGATGAACTTCCGCCGCCGCCCGAACTTTTACTCGATGATGAAGAACCTGATGATGAGGAACTTCCCGAACTGCTTCCTGATGATGAAGAACTCTTTGAAGATGATGTTGTTGTTTCGGTTGTTGTTTCGGTGGTTGTCTGTGAAGTCGATTCTGTTGTGGATTCCGATGTTGAGTCTGTTGAATTTTCGTCAGAAGATTTGGAATTTGTAACTTCTATATCTTTATCGAAAGTCTTTGTTACGGCATCGCTTACACCTGTGAAAATGTATGTTGATGATGTAAGGGTAAAATCCGTTGAGCCTTCTGCCGATGAATTATTACCATCCTGTATATCGGGAGGAGTCATGTCAGAATTATCACCGCCCTGCATATCGGGAGGTGTCATGTCAGAATTATCACCACTCGGCATATCGGGAGGAGTCATGTCAGAATTATCACCACTCGGCATATCGGGAGGTGTCATATCGGAATTATTGCCGTCCGTCATTCCCTGTCCGCTTGTGCCGGTAGAAGTATACTGCTGCTGAACCGCACCCGATATTTTTATATCCGATGTATCGTAAAGTTCGCCTTTAAGCGTTGAGCCGCTTATCGTGCCGCCGCTGAGGACATAGTAAGTCGTGCCGTTTGTGAGAGAAGGTGAGGATAATATAAAGTCGGTGTAATCTCTTACAGGTACAATAGAAAATACAGATTTTTCACCGTCTTTTGTTATTACCGTTATTGCTTTATTCTGAGAGTTTGCGAATGTGAGCTGCATGAAATTTTGCCTGGAAGATGAAGATACTTCATCATTTCTTCCGCCGAAAGATGCAACTGTACCGCCGTTTATAAGGATCTCTCCGTCTGCGTCAAGACCGCCGTCGGAAATATTATGGGCATAGGATATAAGTGTACCGCCGTTTATGTGTATTTCGCCGTTTGAATCTATGCCGTCGCCCTCGCTGCCGTTTACTCCGGCACTTACATGAAGATGACCGCCGTTTAATGTGAATGTGCTTATATTATCCTCATTTACGTTGATACCGTCATCTTTTGAAACGATATTTATATTGCCGCTGTTTACGGTAAGATGAAGTTCGCTGTTAAGACCCTCGTTATCTGCATTTATATTGAGTGTTCCCCATGTGCTTTCGGAGGATTCTTCCGCCTGAATAAGCATTGTCTGTTTGCTGTAGAATGCACCGTCATATTTATATTTTTTCTTTGCATAGGTTTCGTCTTTGAATGTCTTTCCCACATGGCTTCCGTTTATGGTGTTTACCGAATCTGATGCTATGGTCACGACAGCACCTGCTGTTTTTGCTTCTTCTGCCGTTTCTCCATTGTATGGTTCATATACGCTGTAGAATATGACTGCCGGCGCAACGTCGCAAGTTATGTCTGCATTATCGAGGATAAGCTCAACACTCTGCGATTCCGAGGAAACATCTTCAAGCTCTACGGCTATCTGTCCTGCCGATAATTTACCAGATATTCTGTATGTACCCGGCTGTGTTATGTGGACTACCGTATTTTCTGCGGCTTCCTGTGCTGTATGTATCTCGTCTGCGGAAAGGTCGTATTCTGTGCCGCTGCCCTCGGTATAATAATAGCCGTGTTCGTTATCATCGGTAACGCAAATAATGTCATTTGCTGTATATACGCCGTTTACGGAGGTATTGTTGTCTATTGTTTCTCCGCCTACCGTTATAACACTGTCGCTTAAAGAAATGTTTATTTCATCTCCTATTTCCGAAACGGTTTTCCTTGTTATAATATCGGTAGTTGTTTTTGTTGTGTCCGATTCAGATCCCGATTTTTCTGTATCGGTCGTTTTTTGTGTGGAAGTACTTCCGTCAAACGGATTCGTAACGGCATAATCGGAATATGACGGAGCTGTCTGTGCGCCGCTGAAATCAACATTTGTGCTGTATGATCCAACTGTTATGGTATAGCCTGAAGTTCCCTGAACAATTACCGAACCACTTGTATCTTTTATTGTGACGGTATTTCCCGAAGCATCAAGGATAGTTCCCTCATTATAGAGAGCATCAACGGTGCTGTCGCCTGTAACCGTCCATTTTGAAGTGCTGTCGATATATACTTTTGCGCTGCCGCTTCCCGATGTCGTGCCTGCCCATGAATTATCCTCATAGATCCTGCCTGTAAGAACGCTGCCATCTGTCATATAAAAATCAAGGTCGCTTATACAGTCGTATATGATATCGCCTTTCATTTCCTGAGAAATTGCGGTGAAATCACAGTCTGCACCGTTACTTCCGCTGCTGCCCCAGCCTCGCTGATTCTGATTGCCTGTTGCCTGAAGGAAAAACTCCGAATCATCTGCCGCTGTTACATTTACACCCTGCATAAGTATCTTGCTGTCGGTATTGGTGGTATAAATAAGACCGCCGTTTGTTGAAGTTATACTTCCGCCTACCATATTGAATGTGGAAGTTCCGATCTGTGAATCTCCCGACATACTCTGATAGAGGATAACAGACCATGTTGTATCATTCTGACTGTCATCGGGCATTTTGCTTGTAAGATCACATCCGAAGAGATTAAGTGAATTAAGACCCTCGATACAGATACCCTCGGAGCCGTTTGCCACAAGGTCGGCATCGTTTACCGTTATATCGGCTGTACAGTAGACAGCGGGAGAACCCGAACCGTTAGATGTATATGTGCCGCCGTCAACTACCATTGTGCCGCCGCCTCTGTCGGAGCGGATAGCTGCCGATGAGCCGCCCTGAGTGGTGGCGTTTACGTTCCATGCGTAAAGTTTGCCGCCGCCTGCTGCGTGTATGCCACCCGATGTATTCTGAGATGTGTTTATCGTGGTATCACGGATATATGTCGTGCCGCTGTCATAGGAGAAAACACCTGCACCGCCTGCGGAATCGGTATCTATAGTGCCGCCGTCGATGTATGTTGTTCCGTCTGTCGTAAGTACTGCCGCACCTACACCGTAGAAGCTCGAACTGTCGCCGCCTGTTGAATCGCTGCTAACCCTGGTAACGGTCGGATCGGTAAGAGTGACGCTTGCACCGTTTTGGACAAGTATTGCGTTTTCGTCCGTTCCCGTTGAGGTATATGTTTTATTTTCTTCCGTAGTATCGGAAGTGTATGTATTTACAGACGTCCATGAAGTGACGGTATCCGAACCCGGAGCACCTCCCGGCTGGGATCCGCTTGGTGGTGTCGGTGGAGTTTCCATAACTTCTATTTCAACTGCCGAACCCGATGCGGAATCATCGGATACGGAAATATTTTCCTGTGTTTCTTCTGCATGGATAAATGAAGCAGGAATTGCAGAAGTCATACATAATGCTGTTGCTGTAAATAATGATACAAAACGTTTCATAATATCGCTTCCTCTCGTTTCTGTGTTGTTTTATTTTTTATGAGATAATATTAAACTAAAAAAATTAAAAAGTAATTAAAGAAAATTAAGGTTTTTATTAAATTGGAATTAAGAAACTCTAAAACTATTCGGCCGATTAATATATGTTGAATAAAATATAAACAAAATTTTTATTGACATTATGTAAACTTTTTGTTAAAATAACAGTATGACAGAATTAGGAATTTTTGTATACTTATATCAATAAGTTCTTTTGAAAAAAATATAAAGAAAGGGTTGACAAAGCTATGCTTAATCTGTATAATCAGACAGACAGACAGACATCATAGCATAACTGCGCCCTTTTTCAATTTAATATCTATGGCATTAAAAGCGTACCCATTGGGATGAGTATATCCTTTTGGGTGCGCTTTTTGCGTTATAAAAATTTATAAAAAAGGAGCAATGCAATATGAAAAAAAGCAAAAAAAACAGGTTATTATCCATTCTGCTCGGTTTGGCAATGGTGCTGACGCTGTTGTCGGCAATGAGCCTGACGGCGTATGCAGAAACTATTTCGGATCAGGCATGTCTGACATTCACGGCAGAACAAGATAGTTCTTCGGTTACGGTAAAATAGAAATCGGGCAGTAATATTCAGTATAATAATGGTGGAGGTTGGGCTAATTATGCTGCGGGCACGTCAATATCGCTCAATAAGGATCAATACGTTCGTTTTCGCGGAAGTAGTACTAAATTCAGTGAAAATAACCACGTTTCGATCGTCGGAAAAGTAGCGTGCAGCGGTACTGTTATGTCGCTGAGGCTGAATCAAGATTATACCGAGGAGCAAGGCATGGAGATGGCATGCTTTTATCATATGTTTGACGGCTGCATCGGTTTAACAAAAGCGCCGGAACTGCCTGCAACAACTTTGACAAATACCTGTTACGCCGCAATGTTTAAAGGCTGCACCAGTTTAACAGAAGCGCCGGAACTGCCTGCAACAACTTTGACAGATACCTGTTACTCAATGATGTTTTACGGCTGCACCGGTTTAACAAAAGCGCCGGAACTGCCTGCAACAACTTTGGGACCGTATTGTTACAACGATATGTTTTATGACTGCGTAAGTTTAACAGAAGCGCCGGAACTGCCTGCAACAACTTTGACAGATAGTTGTTACAGACATATGTTTTACGGCTGCACCAGTTTAACAGAAGCGCCGGAACTGCCTGCAACAGCTCTTCCAAGGCAATGTTACCAACAAATGTTTTACAACTGCACCGGCATCAAGTTTTCAGAAACAAAGACTGGTGAATACTGGTACAAATACAAGATTCTGGCTGATAGTGTAGGAACTAATGCTCTTGACAATATGTTTAGCGGCGTTGAAGGAATCAATGGTGCGCCCGTACCCGGAAAGACCTATTACATGAAGACGGCACGTAAGCCATCTGCCGAAGCGGTAAAGGCATTTGAAAATAAATCGGGTTACTATTATACCTACGGCACCAAAAAGGGTACAGACAATAACAAGGCATATATTATCTATGTTTATGACGATGATTTAAATGCTGCCGATTATATTGCGGTAAAAGGAACAAAAGATAATACACTTAAAGAACTTGACACAAGCAAAAGAATAGATACGGTATATAAGAGTATTAAATTTCCCGATGAATCAATACTTGATGTGGATACATTAACAGGGTCGTCGAATAAATATTTTGTAGCTATCAGACTGGATAACAGCGACAGGACATTTGTACCCGATGCAAGCAAGTTTGAATTTGCACCCGAAAAAAACACTAACGAAAACGGTAATTAAGGAGGCTCGGCAATGAAAAAAACATATATCGAACCCGAATGTGAGATAATAATATTTTCTTCGGAGGATGTTATCACAACATCGGGGTTAAAAGACTTAAATAATTATCAGGAAGATTTTGAAGAATACGATAGTTCAAATTTCCAATAAAACAGAACATAAAAGTCGTTATGTCTTTAATGTTTCTCATTTTTAAATTTTTTCTCTTTAAATATGGGCGGTGCGTAAGGGTATCGCCCATACACTTACCCGAACCATATCGGGTTTATTTGCAAATTACAGTCAAGGGCAGCCTGCATATTGGCTGCCTTTGGCATTGTAAAACCGATAAAAATTCATTTCCCCTTCTTTATATATGGGCGGCACGTCAAAATGTGCCGCCTATTTTTTTCCTTTCGTCTTTAAGATTTAGATATGCCTTAAATGCCGCAAAATATATCGGATATAGCTTTACAAAAAACGGTGTTTGTTGTATAATTACGGTAAATAAACAATATACGGATCGGATAATGATGGGTGATCGAATGAAAAATACTGTTACAAAACAATTTCTGACGACTATAATACTTATATTTGTTTTACTTACTGCGATGCTATGTTTTATATTTACATCTTTCTACAAAAGCTCTGTAACGGGGATAAATAATCTCGGAATAAGCAAGCTCGACAGCGAGGCGAGCATGGTGGAGGACTATATAAACAGGGGCAGAGGAATATTGCAGGTGACGGCAGATACCGTTGAAAACATGATGCAGACAGGCGAGAGCAGGGATAAGATACATCAGTATCTGAATGTCATGACGGAAAAAGCAAAGGAAAGAATCGATGAAGATTTTACGGGGGTATACGGATATATCGGCGGAGAATACATAGACGGCAGCGACTGGGTACCGCCGAATGATTACGAGCCTATGAAGAGGGATTGGTATGAGGCTGCGGAAGCGGCAGACGGAGAAACTACGCTGGTAACGCCTTATATGGATGCGGAAACGGGAGAAATAATATTTTCTATAAGCAAAATGTTATATGACAGGAAAAGCGTTATCTCTCTTGATGTAAAACCGAATGAGATACAGAGTATCATTGAAAATATGTCTATGAATGACACAGGATACGGGTTCATAATGGACAAGAACGGATTTGTTATTTCTCATACCGATGCAAAGGAAAGAGGAAAAAATTATGTGGAGGAAAGCGAATACAGCGAATTGACGAAAAAGGTCTTTTCGGGAGAGAGTGAAAGATTTGAACTGAAAATAAACGGAAAGGATAATACCGTCTTTTCAAAGATGATAATGAAAGATTGGTATATCGTTATTATTGCGGAAAATGACGTATTATTTCATGATCTGAAAATGCAGGTGATAGCAAGTGCATTGATCTCGGTTACGGTATATGTGATAATAGTCGGATTCTGTCTTATGTCGATGAGAAAACTTGGCAAAGCACAGCTTAAAGAATTACAGAGCCGCAAAAAACTTGACAAGGTGAATATGAATATAATACGTTCTCTTGCGTATACGATAGATGCAAAAGACAGATATACAAGCGGTCACTCTCAGAGGGTCGCAGAATATTCCCTTAAAATAGCAAAAAAGATGGGAAAAAGCAAAGAAGAACAGAAGATAATATATTTTGCGGGACTGCTGCATGATGTGGGAAAAATAAGAGTTCCGGAGGCGATAATAAACAAGCCCGGAAAGCTTACCGATGAAGAATTCGATCAGATAAGAGTCCACCCTGTCAGCGGATACCACATATTAAAGGGGATACATGAAGATGAGAGGATAGGCTACGGGGCAAAATATCATCACGAAAGATATGACGGAAATGGTTATCCGAACGGATTATCGGGAGAAAATATCCCCGAAATAGCAAGAATAATAGGAGTTGCCGATGCCTATGATGCTATGGCGAGCAACAGAAGCTACAGAGGAGCATTGCCGCAGGAGGTGGTGCGTAAGGAGATAGAAAACGGAAGAGGAAAACAATTCGACCCTCATATTGCGGATATTATGCTTAAAATGATAGATGACGATATGGAATACAAAATGTGTCAGGTGGAAGATACACAGCAGAATATACTTGTAATAGATGATGAGATAATGAATATAAAGATAGTTGAACATATGCTCAAAGATGTTTCAAATATCAAAGTCATAGGGGCATCGACAAAAGAAGAGACATTTGATGCACTTGAAAAAAACGAGATCTCTCTTATTATGCTGGATCTGAAAATGCCCGAAATAGACGGATTTGAATTATATTCGCTCATTCGTGAAAGATACGGTATACCCGTTACTATTATGACTTCGGACAGAAGTATCGAAACTATAAGAAAAATAAACGAACTGGGAATAAATGATTATCTGACGAAACCGCTGAATAAATTCGTGACGAAAGAGGCGTTATACGGCGTGATAAACGACAGGAATAAAGGTTTGTAAGGGGTGCTTGAATGATAAAAAAATGTCTTGATCTGTTATTCAGAGATGAACTTGATATACAGCACAGGCTTATCAATCTGATACTGAGTACGGCTCTTATAGGGGGGCTGCTCTCGTTTGTGATAACATTGGTGATAGGCGGCATAACAAGTGTACCGGCAATAGCTGTTATACTTATGGTCGTTGTGTTCTCTCTTTATTTATCCGTATTCAAAAAGAGAATGATAGCGGCGGCACTTCTTATAACCGGTATGTCAAATATATTTATATTTCCTTGGATGTATTTCGGCTCGGGAGGTATGCACGGAGGTATGCCGATATGGTTCGTGCTGGGACTTGTGTTTACATGGCTCACACTCAAGGGCAGGGAATGTTATATCATGTATATAGCTAATC
>JAFUUG010000024.1 GCA_017483905.1 Bacillota bacterium | reverse complement strand
CGTCAATTCTCTTTCGGATTGATTTTACGGTATATGCTTTTCCGAGTGTATCTGTACGCATAAATCTCCCGTCATCAATGTCCTTAAAAGATAGATATTTTCGCATATTTATCTCATATCCGTTAAGCTGCATACGGCTTAAAAAATCTTCAAAACTTGACGAATTTTTGATTTCTTGGTCTATATCTCTCATCAGCTTGTGACGGTGAGATTGAAACTTTTCTGTGATTACAAATAAACCGTTTTCTCTGCATAAATCATCACTTATATTTCGCATTTCTCGCAGCGTATATTTGTTGCTGTGGAGCTTCTTATGATTTACAAAGTCAACGGCATTACAGATTATATGAGAATGGATATGCTCACAATCTTTGTGAACAGCAATAACATACTGATAATTCGGGTACATTCGTTTCATCAGTTCCTTTCCGATCTGCATTGCTTTTTCAGGTGTGACCTTATCATCGGGGGCGAAAGATTGAATGATATGATGAGCTAAATTGTTACCTCTTTTTAGTGCCAAATCATAATTCATCTTAAAATCTTTCGCAGCACTATCTGGTCTGCACATAAAGGCTGAAACGAGTACACCGTTATCTGTCTTATAGAGATTTTCGATATAATCAAAAGCAGTTTGTAAATGATTATCTTCCTTAATCGGAAATATCTTTGTATAAGCCATTTAATTTGCCATCTCTTGCCTTATTTGATAAATCTAAATATCTGCTTACTATGCTTTCGATTTCATCAATTCTCTCTTTAAGTTTTGTTATATCTTTCTCATATATGCTATGCGTAATATTTGCGACCTTTGCGATTTGATTTACATTCTGTCCGACAGCATTTATCTCACTTGCAACGGCAAGCAGAGGATTAGTATCTATGATAAAGCATTTCTGATTTGCTATTACACTTAAAACAAAATCGGAATAGCATTTTGCTTTGTGCTGTTTTTTTCTTTCGTCAATAAACTCTTTTTCTTCTTTTGTAAATCTTAAATTTATTCGTTCTGTGCGATACTGATTTTTCTTTTTCTTATCCATTCAAAACACCTCTCTATAAATATTTTTTTCGCAGAAAAAACAACAGGGGTCTGGGGAAGTATTCACCAGATAGGTTTTAGGGCATTGCCCTAACAAGTATGTCAAGCGTGCTGCCTATTTTGCAATTTGAAAAATCGAATTTTCGATTGTTCAAAATTGCAAGGTAGGTGCCGCTTGGCTATGCTTGCGAAAAGGTTTTGAAAGGAATTTTGACTTTACGATTTTGAGATTTTTGAAGATTTACATACAAGAATATTGTAACACACGAATTTTGAAAAATCACCATATAATTTTGCACAATTCAAAATAGAAAAATTCGTTAAAAATTACAAGAATATTCAAAAGAAAAATGTTTTTCCCCGAAGATAGCAAACAAACAAGAATACCATTTTTTTGATTTTCAAAATCAACAATATATATTCGACAACCGCCGACAGAAAAGCCTCAGAAAAGCTCGTATTTGTCGAAAAAACAAGGATTATTTTCGTTGAAGATATATACAGAAAATGGTAAAATATATAATGTAGGGAAGAAAAAACACTATATTTGCATATTTATGTTGGCGATATAGTGAGAATAGGAGATGATATTGTGTTTCAATATAACAATGCTCTATAAATTCGCTATGACATAGGATACAATATGGCGGAATAATACATCTAAAATTTCTATTTCAAAGCGAAATTTACTCCTGCATTATTATATTTTCATTTTTTAACAAGCTGCATTACGCATTGACTATACTGGAGGAATGGAAATATGACAAAGGAAATTAGGAATTCTGCTAAAGACCTTGTGGCAAAAATTGATACGGTCACAAAGACGGTAGTAATAAAAAAGGGACATTTTATTACTGAAATTAAATTTACAAATAACGAGGTAACAATAAAGAATAAGATTTTAACTTGCGGCTAAAAAGAAACATCAAAAATACTGAATAATTAAACCGAGAGATCGTCATACGACAGTTCGGAGCATTTTATAGGCTCATAATCTGTCTATTGCGTATCAATCGGTTTTTTTTATTATAAAAAACTGTCGGAGATTTTCGGAGCTATAATTGCTCGGCAGAAAATCTACCGACAGTTATACTTTACTGAAACCTCCGACGGCTACAAACCAAAGGAGGAATTTTTTTATGAAGGTAAAGTACGAGTTTCAAGACGGTGAATTTGTGGAGATCGAAGTCAGCGAGAATATCGGCAAGATTATTGTTGATATGGAGAGAACAGAAGAAAACTCCAACCGTAAAGAACGTTATCATTGTGTAAATTACAACGGTACACAACTGTCAACCTCAATTTTTACAGATGATAAGTATTCGCCCGAAGCGGTAATTGAAAACGATACATACAGCAAAAAATTATTTGCAGCCTTAGATATTCTCTCTCCCACTCAAAAGAGAAGATTTCTTATGTATGCGGACGGTATGTCAATTACGGAAATAGCTGCTGCTGAAAAGGTAAATCACGCTGCGGTTGTTCGCAGTATAAAAGCTGCACAAAAAAAGATTAAAAACCATATCAAATTTTAGTTATTATTTTTTTCAAAAAATAGTCACGAAAACAGGGGGTAAATCTCCTATATATGAAAGGGTTATTTTTACACTTTCGATTTTGAGATTTGAATTTACATACGCACCTTGAAAACTGAATAACAAAATATCGAATACATTAGCTTTATGCGAGCCGTATAAAAGATATGCGAGGACTGCCTGTTCAAATATATAGTTTGGAGGAACTTCGATACTGAATTGTAAACGAGGAAATTTGTGTAGCATAAATCTTGTTCACTTGCTTTTTCTTTGGGGAGGATATTCGGAAACGATATTGCAAGATAAAGATTTAACATCGGCAAATTGAAGTAAAGGCACGAGCAGAAACTATCTTGTTATAAGGTTTGATTATGGCAAAATCAGACTTGCGAAGATACATAAAGCCTATAATGATACTTGCAGACTACCTGCT
>JAFUUG010000023.1 GCA_017483905.1 Bacillota bacterium | reverse complement strand
TCTTTTACTTCCGAGTTTCTTGTTGTAGTTTCACTCTCGCTCTCCGTCTGTATTTCCGTATTTCCTTTATTTGCTTCTAAGACACGCTTAGTCGAATTTTTATCGCTGTCTTTGTTATCAAAGAAAGTAAAATTATCTGCCGTAAAGGCATATATAAGTCCAAGTATCGCAACGACAAACAGCGTACAAAGTATAGCTATTTTCAGATTTTTTGTATTTTTCTTTTTACCGTGTTTATGATGACGATGTTTGTGGTGATGATGGTGGTGTTTAACGCTTTCTTTATTATCGTTTTCATTTACATTTTCGTTCTTTAAGTTCTTCTCGCTGTCATTACTCATTTGTGTATTCTCCCTTTTTATCTGCTATTGTTTCATATACATCATTCAATTCTTTTTTATGACATTCAAGCACCTTTACGATCTTCTCTTCCAGTTCTCCTATGTCATCGCCATAATCAAGTGTGATTTCCCATACAGGATTATAGCTATCATCTATATCCTCTGCATTTTCAGCAATATTCTCAAATACTTGCGTATCGTAATAATCAAATATAGCCTCATACTCCCAGTCTTCGACATCTCTCTCTGTAGATAGACGCATATTCAGCTTAAGCCCCTCTTTCGTTTCATATGCATACATATTAACAATGTATTCATCATTTTTTTCAATATTAAGACTTGCCAGTTCCTTTTCAAAAAAACCCGTCTTTTTGTCTTTAAGCATTATAACTAAAACAGTATCCATATATATCTCCCGATTTATTGATTTTTTATTTGCATTATTATCGAAATAATAGTATAATGGTATGAAATATAATTTACTTGATATTTCATGTTGAGTTATATTATAATACATTAAGGAATATATTTCAAGTCTTTACGCTTGATTGTTAATAAATTTTCATATTTCTGAAAACAAAAGAAAGGATATCCGCCATGAATATTAAAGAAAAAATCGGCAATACTCTGTTATTTTTTGATGGTGCAATGGGTTCTGTCCTCCAGAGCAGAGGACTGAAAACAGGAGAGCTTACCGAAACTCTCAATCTCACCTCCCCCGATATTATTTACGGTGTTCATCTTGACTACCTGTCTGCGGGTGCAGATATAATCTCCGCAAATACTTTCGGTGCGTATAAAACAAAATACAATAATGTGGAAGAAATAATCTCTGCAGGCATAAATATTGCAAAGCGAGCGATCTCCGAGAACGATTTCAAGGATAAATATGTTGCTCTTGATATGGGTTCTGTAGGAAAACTCCTGAAACCATTAGGCGATCTCACATTTGATGAATGTTACGACATTTTCAAAACTTCTGCTCTTGCAGGAGAAAAAGCAGGTGCCGACCTCGTTATCCTTGAAACTCTCTCCGATACTTACGAAGCAAAAGCGGCGATCCTTGCGATCAGGGAAAACACATCTCTTCCTATCATATGCACAATGACATTCGATGAAAAAGGAACGGCATTGACAGGTGCAGACATAATAACCGCAGCAACGCTATTGGAGAGTCTTCGTGTTGATGCACTTGGAATAAACTGCGGTCTCGGACCCGTACAAACAAAATTTATTTTTGACAAACTTATAAAATATACTTCGACCCCTGTTCTCGTTCAGCCGAATGCGGGACTTCCGAAAATCGTTGACGGCATAACGACTTATGACATTACCCCCGATGAATTTGCCCTTCACATGAGCAATTTCGTAAAAGAGGGTGCATGGCTTGTCGGCGGCTGCTGCGGAACCACCCCCGAACATATAAGAAAAACAGTCGATATGTGCAGAAACATCACCCCTCCGCCTGTTACCGAAAAAAATATAACGGCTCTTTCCTCCTATTCAAAAACAGTCATAATAGATAAAAAGCCCGTTATAATCGGTGAGAGGATAAATCCGACAGGCAAGAAAAAATTCAAGGAAGCCTTAAAAGAAAACAACATGAATTATATTCTCAATGAAGCTGTAACTCAGGCAGACTGCGGTGCAGATGTCCTCGATGTCAACGTAGGTCTTCCCGAGATAGACGAAACGGAAATGATGGTAAAAGCGATTGAGCTTGTGCAATCGGCAGTCGATCTCCCTTTACAGATAGACAGCTCCACACCGGAAGTCCTCGAAAAAGCACTGCGTATCTATAACGGCAAACCTCTCGTAAATTCCGTAAACGGAAAACAAGCTGTAATGGATGCGGTATTTCCGATCGTTCAAAAATACGGCGGTGTCCTTGTAGCTCTTGCCCTTGATGAAGACGGCATACCTCCGACAGCCGAAGGCAGACTTGAAATAGCTGATAAAATAATCAAAAATGCCGAAAAATACGGAATAAAGAAAAAAGATCTGATCATCGACACCCTTACCCTCACCGTCAGCGCACAACAGTCAGAAGCAAAAGAAACACTCCGTGCCTTATCAATGGTTCGTGACGATCTCGGTATGAAAACAGTCCTCGGTGTATCAAATATTTCTTTCGGTCTGCCAAACAGAAGCCTTGTAAATACAACTTTCCTTGCTCTCGCACTCCATTCTGGTCTTTCAGCCTGTATAATAAACCCTATGTCGCAGCCAATGATAGACACCATAAATGCCTATAATGTGCTTCTCGACATAGACAAAAATTGTGTGGACTATATTGAAAAGTATTCCGTCCCTGCCGACACACCGCAGCCGAAGCATCAGAAAAAGGACGAACCGGCAGATCTCAAAACAATAGTAGTAAAAGGTCTGCAAAATTCATCTTACGAGTGCACAATGAAACTTCTTGAAACCACTGAACCGCTTAAAGTCATAGATGAATACATCGTTCCTGCCCTTGATGAAGTCGGCGACGGGTACGAAAAAGGCAAAATGTTCCTTCCTCAATTGATAATGAGTGCGGAAACAGCAAAAAGTGCCTTTGCGGCAATAAAAGATCATCTTGATTCTCTCGGTGTATCGAGTGAAAAAAAAGGTACGATCGCAATGGCGACCGTTGCAGGTGATATCCACGACATCGGGAAAAATATCGTCTGTGCGTTGCTTGAAAATTATGGCTTTGAAGTTATAGACCTCGGAAAAGATGTCCCTGTTGAAACAATAGTAAATACAGTTTCCGAAAAGTCCTTAAAACTTCTCGGACTCAGTGCCTTAATGACAACGACCGTCGTAAATATGGAAAAAACTATCGAAGAAGTCCGAAAAACCTCTCCGGAATGTAAAATAATGGTTGGCGGTGCGGTCCTTAATGAAGACTATGCAAAAAAGATAGGTGCCGATTTTTATGGAAAAGATGCCCTTGCCTCCGTTTCCTATGCCCAGAAAATATTTTCATGATATATAATTTTGATAATATTCATAAACGGAAAATATTTTTCCGGTAATTATGTTGACTTCATATTACAATACAACAGTTTTTCGTATATACAACCATATACATAACTTATAGAGGGTGTGAAAAGCTTTATTTTTCACACCCTCTTTTGACGTAAAACATGAATTTGTTTATTATTTTATTCAAAATTCATAAGGAACAGATTTTTCTTCAATTGGTGTTTCACTGTGATTCTGTATATTTAGAATATTATTAAGAATCTCATCTAAATTTTTTAAGGTATTCAAATTCATTTCGGAAAGTTTTTTTAACAAGGAATTTAAAATCAACTTTTTTTCATCTTTATTCTCGGATAAACCAAGAAGATAGTCTGAAGATACATTAAATGAAATACATATTTTTTTTAAAGTTGTTAAAGAAACACCTGCTTTACCGCTTTCAACATCGGCTAAAAAACGAGCCGATACCTCTATCTTTTCTGCAAGAATTTCTCTTGTTATTTTCTTTTCTTTTCTGAGCTGCTTAATTTTTTTCCCAAGAATCAAGTTTATATCTTTTAATTCAGTCATAGCTTTTCTCCTTAATATAATAGACCCACTCAGACATGACATAGTGCCATTACTACAATTATAATATGAATAAACATAACATTAAATGAAGCAATTACGTTATTGACAAATGAGGTATTATATCATATAATATATTTGTTGTTACACGAAAATTATGTAAAAAATATCAAAAATTTGATTACAATTCTTTAAAGGGAGGTTATTTATGATATGAGTAAATTTTGTGCAAAATGCGGTGCGGAAATAATACAGGGAGCGAAAAGGTGCAGCTCCTGTGGGGCAAAGACGGAAACCAAGATGCCGAAAATTATTTTGTTAATTGTACTGTTATTTGGCAGTTTCTGCTGTTTCGGTACTGTTTTTAATGGTCTGTTCGTGAGTGATGATTTCAGTACACCTTACGTAATATACGATTATTTAGGCTCTGAACCACATATGGAAGGCGGTTACTATACACTTGCTAAAAAACAGAAAAATTTCCTTAACGAAAAACCCGAATTATTTCCCGTTAAAGCTAAAAATGAAGATATCATAGACTCATTATTTGATGAAATAGACTTTAATTGTACATGGGAAAATATTGAAAAAAATCCGTCTTCATACGGAGATAAATTAATGATGATCAGAACGGCGATAGTTGGTCAGAAAGATGTAATAGATCTTGACAGTAAAAGTAAATATACGTTGCTTGGTTTAATAGATCCCGAAAAAAGAACATACATTGTATATTATATAGGTGAATTGAATGACATCGATAAAGGAGATGAAGTAGTTACGATTGGACTGCCTTTGGCAATGGGACATTATGAGATAGATGATGGTGGTCAAGCATCTTGTCTGTTTATTGCAGGAAGTGTGGTTGAAGAAACATTTGCACCAAGTTATTGGTGATAATTTTTTTGACAACTTAAATTT
>JAFUUG010000300.1 GCA_017483905.1 Bacillota bacterium | reverse complement strand
TCTTTTTGTTTCTCGTATCTTGTTCATATGTTTCACACTCCATACAATTATTTTCAATAATTGTATCATGAATACTGATTCATTGAAAAGACAGGGGATGATTGATCGCTTACAATATAACAAAACAATATAACAAAATAATATAAAAAGGAAGTGATATCATGTATAATATGGAAAATCTAAAAGAATTTTATAAACAATGTAAGTTGCTTGAATTTACAGATTTGAATGAATTAATTTTAAAGTCTGACTCAAAAGAAGAAGCAGAATTCTATCGAACCATAAGCGATTTTATTTTACAGCAAAAACAAAAACAGGTAATACTTGAAAAGAGGTTTTGATGATGAAAAAGTATACTGTTATTGCAGGTGTAAATGGGGCGGGAAAATCAACTTTATATTATACGAATTATGATTTGTATAAGGATAATAGAGTAAATATAGATGAAATTACTGCCAAAATTGGTTCATGGAAAAATCATACTGATACAATACAGGCCGGCAGAATTGCAGTGAATATGCTCAAAGATTATTTAAGTAGAGGAGAAAGTTTCAATTAGGAAACAACATTATGCGGCAAAAGTATTATCTCCACAATAAAAAAGGCTAAAAATCTTGGTTATTTTATCGAATTACATTATGTAGGTTTAGATTCAGCTGAAACGGCAAAAGAGCGTGTGCAAAAACGAATACAATTGGGTGGTCATGGTATAGATAATGATATTATAGAAAAAAGATATTATGAGTCTTTACAAAATTTGAAAGAGATTATACCGATATGTGACTCAATCAAATTTTATGATAATACAAAATATTTTATACAAATAGCAAGTTATTATCAAGGTAAATACATAAATATCATTGAGCAAATGCCTGAATGGGCTAAATATGTTATTAATCAAGCTAATATCAAAACAACATATTATTAAGAAAATAACTGCAAAAATCCAAATGAGATGTATAATAAAACTTTAGCCGAGCGAACGGGATATTTCAAGAATAATAAGGAAGAAGTGTCTACTATGTGTACTATAATGGAAAAAGTTAGACTTGATGGCGAAAGGGAAACTATGCTTAGGTGTATAAAAGATGTATTGGTAAAACTAAGCTGTTCGATTAAAGAAGCTATGGAAGTTTTCCATATACCGGAAGAAGAGCAAGTTATATACATTGATATGTTTAAGAAAAGTAAATAATCAAACGCTTTAATTTAGTTATCACTTTGAAAAAATCAATTCTAAAAGAATGAATAAAAAACAACAGAATATCAGCTTACTAAGATGATATCTTAAAAGCATTATTTAAGGACTTGACCGCACACTCCATTCGATCAAGTCCTTTCTCCATTCATTCCCTAAATCTCTCCGCCAATCATCTCTATGAACTCATCTTCCGTTATTATCATCACACCAAGTTCCTTAGCTTTCTTATTCTTAGACGAAGTTGAATTAACATCATTATTTATCAGATAATCCGTCTTTCCCGATACACTTCCCGTAGCCTTCCCCCCAAGCTCCTCTATCCTCTTCTGCAATTCTTTCCTGTTCTTGAATTTATATACATCGCCCGTTATCACGAAAGTCTTGTTTTCAAGTATCTTTTCACCGCTTGCTGCTTCCTCTTTCTCAATATTCAGATATGCAAGAGCCTTTTCCACCCTCTTTATATTATCCTCATGAGAAAAATATCTCTCAACGCTCCTTGCGATTATCTCTCCGAACCCCTCTATCATAGCGAGTTCTTCTTCATCAGCCCTCATTATCTTTTCAATGTCACTTCCGTATTTTTTCACAAGCAGTTTTGCATTTCTCACACCTACATGATTTATTCCGAGCGCAAATATAAAATTGGCAAGCTGAACATTTTTAGACTTTTCGATAGATTTCATCAGATTCTCAAAAGATCTTTTTCCGAATCCCTCCATCTCCGTTATCTCACTTTCGTATTTACCCAGTTCATATATATCCGTAAAATCCTCAATAAATCCTTTCTCGACGAATTTCTCAATGCTTGCCTCCGAGAATCCCTCTATATTCATAGCATCTCTTGATACATAGTGAACTATCGACTTTACCGCCTGCGCCCTGCAATTCGGATTCGTGCATTTAAGCACTTTACCGTCAGTCAGCTTTACTATCTCCGTTTCGCCGCCGCATACGGAGCATTTGTCGGGTATCACCGCATTACCGCTCTTAGTCTTGTTTTCCGCTATCTGCGGTATTATCATATTCGCCTTGTATACAACTACCGTATCGCCTATTCCAAGCTCCAGCTCCTCCACGATACTCACATTATGAAGACTTGCCCTGCTCACCGTTGTCCCCTCAAGTTCCACAGGGTCAAATTCCGCTATCGGATTTATAAGCCCCGTTCTCGAAGTATTCCATATGATATTTCTCAATATCGTTTCGCTCGTTTCATCTCTCCACTTAAATGCTATCGAATCTCTCGGAAATTTTGCCGTTTCCCCAAGGCTCTGCGAATAACTCACGCTGTCATAGGTAAGCACAAGTCCGTCTGTTGCAAATTCGTTCTTTTCTATCCCCTTTTCAAATTCCGCAACGCTTTCCCGCACATTATCCTTATTTACTCTTTTCCGTATGACCGTCTGAAATCCCATCTTATCGAGCCAGTCCATTCTCTCGCTTTTGAGTTCGCCCATCTCCGCTCCCTCAGCCTTTACAAGTGAGAACGCAATAAAACAGACATTCCTTTTTTTGACCTTTTCACTGTCAAGCTGTCTGACCGTACCGCTGCATAAATTTCTCGGATTTTTGTATTTTTCTTCATCTTCCGCACTCTCGTTTATTCTTTCAAATTCCGCAAAAGATATAACAGATTCTCCTCGTACCGTCACATCCCCCTTAAAAGGAATCTTCATCGGAAGATTCGCATACATTCTCGCATTGTGTGTTATATCCTCTCCTATTTCTCCGTTTCCTCTCGTAACAGCCTGAGTAAATTCACCGTTTTTATATATGACCACAGTTGTCAGTCCGTCCATTTTATACGAAAGGAGTCCGTCGCCGCTTTGCAGAAATTCTTCAAGTCTTGCGACCTCCTTCGTCTTATCAAGCGAAAGCATCCGGCTTTCATGCCTCACTTTTTCAAGTGAACTCAATACTTCATATCCGACCTTATGTGTAGGGCTTCCCGAAAGTACCGTACCGCTTTCCTCTTCAAGCCTTACAAGCTCATCATACAGCTTGTCGTACTCAATATCGGACATTATAGTCCTGTCCTCCTGATAATATGCTCTTGATGCCTCATTCAGAATATTTATAAGCTCGTGCATTCTCTCCATTACTCTTTCCTCCGGGATCTTTTTATTCCAGTAATACTATATCCGCTTCATCGTATGCTATCGCCGTTTCTATCATTCTCAGCTTCATTTTTTCCAAATCATCGAAAATAAATATCTTCATTATATTCCCTTCCTTTATATCGCATTTTATAAAGAAACTCGATACTTCATATTTATTTTCTATCTTATCGTTTTTTATGCAGATAGGTGTTCCGTTTTCGTCATATACGGCAATTACGATATCCTCGCCCCCTGAATATACATCTATCCTGTAGCTTCCTTCATCTTCTCCGTATATTCCTATAACGCCCTCCGTTGTTGTTTCGCTCGTACTTTCCGTTGTACTTTCGCTCGTACTTTCCGTTGTACTCTCGCTCGTCGTTTCGCTTGTGCTCTCACTTGTTGTCACGATATATTTATCATCTAAGAACTGCATGAAAGCAACAGGGTCTATCACTCCCCAGCCGTAGTATATATCATACCCGACATCACCGTTATCTATCGAAGTTTTCTTTATTGCCTCTCTTATATCATCGATGCCTGCATTCGGATATTTCGCAAGGGCATAAGATATTACCCCCGTCACATAAGGTGCCGCAAAAGATGACCCCTGTATACTCAAAGCGTATCCGCCATCATTTTTAAGTGTATATATCCCGACGCCCGGTGCAGTCACAAATATTTTATCGTTGTAATGCGATTTATAATAATATTCAAGATTCTTATCGACCCAGCCGACACTTATCACTCCGTCATATGATGCAGGATACATATATGTCGATACCGCACTGTTTCCCGCCGCCGCCACAAGTATACAGTCTTTTTCCATTACATATTCCACAGCCTCTCTCAATATGATGCTGTCATTTTCCGTACCGAGGGAAATATTCATCAGCCTGCACTCGTATTTGTCATATGCCTCGTATATCGCTTTCACAAGAGCCGCAATAGTCGATTTTCCGTTATAATGTACCACCAGAGGTACTATTTCCGTATTCTGATTTATTCCGACAATTCCTTTTCCGTTGTTTTCATCTGCGGCTATCATACCTATGACCTGTGTACCGTGACCAAGCGTATCTGTGGTATCTGTGGAATCTGCTATATAATTATATCCGGTATATATCGTTGCCCCCGAGAGATCCTCGTGATCTCTTTTTATACCCGAATCAATGACTGCTATTCTCACCTTTTCCCCATCTTTACCTCTTATCTTCTGTAGATACGGATTTCTGAAATACCACTGATTATTATAATAAGTATCATTGTAATTCACATTGTCCGCCAGAAGTTCAAGTTCGCCGTTTTCCTCAATATATTCCACAAGACCGTTATTCATCATTTCCTCGGCTTTTTCCCTGTCCGTCAGATATATATTTTCCTTTGCATATACTTCTTCTATTCTCTCATCGCTAAGGGGAATAAGTACATCATCTTTCATCTTTACCATATATCCGTTATCATCTGCAAATACCGCAGAAGAAAAGAGAATAAACATAACTGCATATATTATCATTATGCCTGTTTTCTTAAACATTAATGCGGAGTTTTTTTGTTCTGCCATGTTTTTCACCCGTTCCGTTCATATGAGATCATTTAGCCTCTCTTCTCATCATATCGAATCTTCCTACATCTTTTCCTATCATCACTTTAAGCTTCTGCTGAGGGTGTGGTGCTTCAGTCACGATATTTCCGTCTTCATCATACATTTCATCTATCGTTTTCTCAAAGTTTTCACCCTTTGCTCTTACTATCTCTATCTTTTCGCCCTTTACGAATTTGTTTCTCTGTTCGACCTGTGCAATACCGCTTTCTTTATCGTATCCCTCTATCATTCCCACAAAATCGTAATTTCTTATATATGAGCTTGATGTATATACCTGATCATCACTGTTTGGCTTTCCAAAATAAAATCCTCTCGTAAATCCTCTGTAGCTTGCTTTCGTGACCTCTTCAAGATAGTATTTCTTCTTTTTTTCATATAATTCGGGATCTTTCAGATAATCGTCTATTGCCTCTCTGTATGCCTTTACTATCGTTCCGACATAGTACGATGTCTTTATTCTTCCCTCTATCTTCATAGAATATATCCCCGCATCTATAAGCTGCGGAATGTATTCTATCATGCAGAGATCTTTTGAATTGAATATATAAGTGCCTCTTTCATCTTCTGCTATCGGCATATATTCATTAGGTCTTGTTTCCTCGACCACTTTATACTTCCATCTGCAAGGGTGCGCACATTCTCCCTTATTTGCATCTCTTCCCGTCAGATAATTGCTGAGAAGACATCTTCCCGAATAAGATATGCACATTGCCCCATGCACAAATGCCTCTATTTCAAGTTCTTCGGGGATATTATCCCTTATCCCTCTTATCTCCGTCAGAGAAAGCTCCCTTGCCATAACTATCCTCTTTGCCCCAAGACCATACCAGAAAAGTGCCGAATTGTAATTTGTGTTATTAGCCTGCGTGCTTATATGTATATCCATATTCGGTATCACTTTTCTTGCAAGTGCAAATACACCCGGGTCGGCTACAAGTATAGCATCTGCCCCAAGCTGCTGAAGCCGGAGAAAATATTCTCCCATGGTTTCAAAATCTTCGTTGTGTGCGAAAATATTACAGGTAACATATACCTTTGCCCCGTTTTCGTGGGCAAAATCAATACCCTCTTTCATATCCCTGCTGTCAAAATTTTTAGCTTTTGCCCTTAGTCCGAAATTCGAGCCGCCGAGATATACAGCATCCGCTCCGTAGCTTACAGCTATTTTAAGTTTTTCAAGATCACCCGCAGGTGCAAGAAGTTCAACTTTCTTCATTTCCGTGCCCTCTCTTCCATAAATATCCATTCGGTATCTCGCCATTTTTTCTGCATAGAGCCACACCGTCGCCAACGGTAAGTATACTTGTCGTCAGATAAGGATTTCCGGTGATCTCTTCGATAAATGTTCTCAGTCTTTTATGTATCGTTCTCTGCCGCCTTTCTATATTCCCTATATCATCGGCAACAGTACCGTTTTGCAGTATGTCATCGGTTATCATCACTCCGCCGACTTTGAGCAGTCTTATACAATGCGGCAGGAAGTTTATATATTGCCCCTTAGCTGCATCAAGGAAAATAACATCATATTTTTCACCAAGAGTCGGCAGTATTTTTGCCGCATCCCCCTCTATCAGCGTTATTTTATCCTCATTTCCGAGTTTCCTGAAATTTTCCTTTGCCTCATCTATCATCACATCAAATCTGTCGATAGTAGTAACATGACCGTCCTCTCCCATAAGCTGTGCCATAAGGCTGCTTGAAAATCCTATCGCCATTCCTATTTCAAGTACCTTTTTCGGCTTTGTCACCGAAAATATAAATTCTATCAGCTTTGCAACATCATTCGGTATTATCGGCACACCTCTTTCATAGGCATTTTTTTGTATTTCTCCCAGAATACCGTCTTTCATCGGCTGCACATCATCAATATATTTTTTCAGCTTATCATCTATTATACCCATTTCAACCGCCTATCATGTTCATATATCTTTCCTTTGCCGCAAGGAAATCATTGTAGTCATTTGTAAAATAGTGCTGTCCCGTTTCCTGATTTTCAACGACATAATATATGTAATCATTATCTTCGGGATATAAAGCCGCTTTCAGACATTCCGCCCCCGGATTTCCTATCGGTCCTTTCGGAAGTCCCGTTACATAATATGTATTGTATTCGCTTTCTATCTTCGTATCTTCTTCCCATACCGTATCGCTGTGTTCGCCCTTTGCATAAAGCACCGTTGCATCCATTTGAAGCGGCATTCCTATTTCAAGTCTGTTGTATATAACAGCCGCAACTCTTGCCCGCTCTTCGGGATATCTGACTTCCCCCTCTATAACAGAAGCCATCGTAACAGCCTCGTCTATCGTCAATCCCTTTTTCTGTGCCTGTTCTCTCATCTCCTGAGTAAATACCTCATCAAATCTTGAAAGTATCTTATCCATTATTTCATCAACGCTTGCATCTACCGCAAAATAATAAGTATCAGGGAATAAATATCCCTCAAGTCTGTATTCTCTCTCAGGCAGACCTTTCAGAAAATCATAATCGTATACACCCGTATTGCAGGCATTATTGAATTCCTCCGCACTCATTATTCCCGCTTCTTCCATAGCCTGTGCTATCTCTCTCTGTGTCTGTCCCTCTATTATCGTAAATGTGTTATACTCCGTATCATCCTTTGCATTTTGAAGTGCCGTACTTATCTCATCAAACTGCATATAATTATCGAGTATATAATCCCCCGGCTGAAGAGAAGTATCAAGTCCGTTATCTCTTGCCATAGACTCAAATACAAATGCGTGATCCACAAGTCCCTCGCTTTCGAGCTGCTCACTTATCTCTCTTAAAGTTGCTCCCTCTTCTACCGTAAATGTTATGTACTGTCTTTCCGACCCGTTTTCCTTATTGTGATTTACTATCCCGCTTCTGTAATCTTTCATAAATCCCATCGCAATAACAACAGATGCTATAAAAAGCCCTATTATTGCAAGCATTATTATGCTACAGCCGACAGCACAGCCGTTTTTTCCTTTACTTCTCCCCATTTCTTCATCCTCATCATATTCTTCTTCGTCGTCCTCATATTCTTCTTCGTCGTCATCTTCTTCGTATTCTTCCTCGTCGTCCCCGTGATCTTCTTCGTCATTATCGGTATCACCGTTCTTTTCTTCCGAATCATCTTTTATATCGTCTTTCATATCTGTATTTTCTTCGGCATTGTCGCTGTGTATCATTTCTTCATTATTAATTTCCTCTGCATTTTGCTCACCGATATTTTTTTCCTCGTTCATGCCGTTTATTTCTTCTTCGTTATTCATTTTCTTTCTCCTTTAAATATTCGTTTCTGTAGTATATCTCAAGCAGTGTAAGACCGCAGGCATCTGCTGTCTTCCCTGCTCTTTCCCTCTGTTTTGATCTTATTATTTCTTCTAGTTCATCGCTTTTTATTCTGCCCTCACCCACAGCAATAAGAGTACCTGCAATTATCCTCACCATATTGTAAAGGAAACCGCTGCCCGTTACCCTTATACTAATTATATTATTATTTTCGCAAACAGTCAAATCATAAATTGTTCTTATCGTGGTTTTTGTATTGCCGCCCGATGCGCAGAAAGCCTTGAAATCGTGAGTTCCTATGAATTTTTCCGCCGCTTTTTCCATTTTTTTTATATCAAGTTTTTTTCTTTCGCCTTTTCTTTCAAATGAAGTAAAATTTCTCATTCTCGGATCAGGAAACTCACTGTTATATATCAGATATTCATAAGTTTTTTTCTCAACTCTTTTTTGTGGGTGAAATTCATCATCAACTCTTTCCCCTCCCACTATCCTTATATCATCCGGCAAAAGCGGATTCAGCGCATACGGAAATCTGTCGGCAGGGATACTTGTTTCCGCCTCAAATACAGCTATCTGCCCCTTTGCATGAACACCTGCATCTGTTCTGCTCGCCCCTCTTATCTGCGTATTTTTTTTCAATAATTTCGACAGAGCCTCTTCTACTTTTCCCTGTATGCTTTCAACACCCTCATTTTTCTGCCAGCCGCAGTAATTCGTACCGTCGTAAGCGATCTTTATCAAATATTTCATATCAGTATCCTCATCAGAATAATAATCACAAGAAAAACGACCATTATAATACCTGCCCTTTTATCCTGCACATTCAGCAGATATTTTTTCATTCTCGTTCTTCCTTCATCCCCCCTGTAGCCTCTTGACTCCATAGCCATCGCAAGCTCATCGGCTCTCCTGAAAGATGATATAAAAAGCGGCACAAGCAGCGGAATAAAGTTTTTTGCCCTCTGCATAAAATTTCCGCTTTCAAAATCAACGCCTCTTGCACTCTGCGCCTTTTTTATTTTTTCAAGTTCTTCCGTCAGTGTAGGTATAAATCTTATTGCAATAGATATCATCATAGCTATCTCATGTACGGGAACGCCAACTTTTTTAAGCGGTTTCAGTAAACTTTCAAGCCCGTAAGTAAGTTCCATGGGAGATGTCGTAAGCGTCAGCACCGATGAACCTATCACCAGCAGCAAAAGTCTTACCGTAAGCCTTATTGCCGTCACTATCCCCATATCCGTTATTTTCAGTATTCCGGCTTTCCATATCACATTCCCCTCATTTGAGAAAAATATATTAAGTATTGCCGTAAAAAATATTATCACGGCAAGATTTTTAAATCCGCTCAGAAACATTTTCACAGGCACATTTGTCATATATATGACGATAAATGTAAATATCGCCGCAACAGCATACTCTGCCGCTCCCTTGGCAATAAATATTGCTGTCACATACAAAAAAACACCTACTATCTTTACACGGGCATCAAGCCTGTGTATCGGCGATTCAACAGGATAATGCCGTCCTATCGTAATTTTCATTTTACCAACGCACCCTTTAAAAATTTTATTGTGTTTTTTACCGTAAATACCTCTTTTGGAACATCTATCCCCTTATTTCTCAAAATTTCCGCAAGCATAGCACATTTTGGAATATCAAGTCCCATATTTTTCATTTTTTCATTATCTCCAAAAATATCTTCTTTTTCTCCGTCATATGCAGTCTTTCCGTTTTTCATAACTATCACTCTGTCGGCAATTTCCGCAATATCCTCCATACTGTGTGATACCATAACAACGGTCATACCCATTTCGTTTTTCATCTTCACAATATTTTTCATGATATCATCTCTCGTTTTCGGGTCAAGACCTGCTGTCGGTTCATCGAGTATAAGTATTTCGGGCTGCATTACAAGTATGCTCGCAATAGCAACTCTCCTTTTTTCTCCCCCCGATAACCCAAACGGTGATTTTTCATAATATTCTTCCCCCATATCAACCGCCGCAAGAGCTTCTTTTACTCTTTCCTTTATCTCCTCTTCGTCAGCCCCCATATTTTTTAGTGCAAATGCAACTTCATCGAACACATTAATTTCAAATAACTGATATTCGGGATACTGAAAAATAAGACCTATCTTCATTCTTATCTTTTTGTCATCGGAAATATCTCTCCCTTTAAAAAGAACTCTTCCGCTGCTCGGTTTTATCAATCCGTTCATTATCTGTGTAAGGGTACTTTTCCCCGAACCCGTATGCCCGATAAGTCCTATAAATTCACCTTTTCTTATCTCTATATTTATATTGTCAAGTGCTTTCTTCTCAAAAACGGAATTTTCTTCATAAATATAACTTAAATTTTCTGTCTTTAAAATGACTTCATCTCTTACTTTTTCCTTTTTCTCTTTTTCAAATACAAACTTTTCCTTAAATCCTATCTTCAAAAGTTCTTCTGCCATCTCACCGCATTCCGATATATCTTCTTTTATATTGAATCCGCAATTTTTAAGTTCATATGCTATTTCCGTCATATACGGCACATCAAGCCTCAGTTCTTTCATTTTCCGAACATCTGCAAATACATCTTTCGGCTTTCCGTCCTCCGCTATCTTCCCCTCATTCATAACTATAAGCCTTTCGGCCTTTGCAGCCTCGTCCATAAAATGAGTTATCAGCACCACCGTTATATTTTTTTCTCTTTTCAGTTTTTCTATCGTCTGCATAACTTCCCGTCTGCCTATAGGGTCAAGCATAGCCGTCGGCTCATCAAGCACTATACATTCGGGCATCATCGCAAGTATTCCCGCAATAGCTATCCTCTGCTTCTGTCCCCCCGATAAATGGCTCGGCTCACTCAGTCTGTATTCTGTCATTCCGACATTTTCAAGCGCAAATTCAACTCTCTTAACTATCTCCTCGGGCTTCACACCGAGATTTTCAGGGCCAAAAGCCGCATCTTCCTCAACGACCGACGCAATTATCTGATTATCGGGATTCTGAAATACCATACCTACGCTTTTTCGTATTTCCCATATATTCTCTTCTTTTTCCGCATCAAGACCGTTTATCACCAAATCCCCCTCGGGAATTATCAGCGCATTGAAAGTCTTTGCAAGCGTGCTTTTCCCCGAGCCGTTATGCCCAAGCACAGCAACAAATTCACCCCTGTTTATTTTTATATTTATATCATTCAGTGCATTTGTGCTTTTTTCATCACCATACACACCGTATTTATAGCATAAATTTTTTCCGTCAATAAAGCACATTTTCACACCACCCGACATATATTCCATCTTTGTTTTAAATATTGCGAAAACTTTCAGCCGCCTCATCAAGCACTTTCATCAGTATTTTTTCATCTTCCGTTCCGACATATTCTTTGGGATATACCATACAAAGTCCCGCCTGCGTAAAATATACGTCCTTTTTTTCAAATCCATAGAAATACATCATATCTCCGTAATATTCCATTTTAGCTTTAAACAGGTATTGCCCTTTCAATGCCGTTATTTCAACCGCCTTTTCAAAAGTACCTTTTATCTTGAAGTCATCTATTGCACAAAAAACATCGTCATCTTCCTGCACAGCAATATATGGCATATCAGCTTCCGAGCCATATTCATCATTCGGTGCATAGGTGCAAAGTAAATTAACTTCCGCAGCATGAGATTTTGCCTCTTTAAACGATCTATCCACATTATATGAAGCCCCTACATATTCATCACTTATAGTATGTAATTCCATCGCAAGTTTTATTTTATTTTCCATAGCAGATTTCCTCCCTGATTTCCAATCTTCAAAATTTCACCATAGGTGTCTTGTTTTTATCCCTGCAATTATCACCGCTACACCTATAATAGTAAGTGCTGTCCCGTATTTTATATACCTCTCATTCATTTCACCGGGATCGACCATAAAATTCTTCGGAGCATTTTTGTTATAATATAAAGGAACTACATCACCCTTTTTTGCGCCTTTTATTTGGTTCTCCAGCGAACCCTTATGTTCTTCCCCTGTGCTGTCCTTATATTTTACATAAACGTAAGTCCTTTGACCTGAGCGAGGCATACTCCTGACACTTACCGATGTAACAGTTGCCTCTGTACGAATAGCATCTTTCTTAAATCTTTCCCATTCGTTCCTGTTCATCGCTGCATCGACAAGGCTTTCCACCCCAAATAAGAATGTGAACGCACCTACTATTATAATAATAAAATATTTCGGTACATCACCGCATTTCAACCGTTCCCATATTTTCTCCGCTTTTCTGCCCATATCATTTATAACTCCTATATATTTTTATCTATAACTCACAAATGACTTGTGCTTTTACTTATATTCTTCTACCCACTCATTCTATCACAAAATAATCATCAAAGAATTCTCCGTCAGGTTCATAAATACTCCAATATCTTCCAAGCGGCATATTTTCACCTTTGAGAAAAAATTCAATATACACTTTGATACACTCAAATTCAAGACCACCCGATACACAAAACGAATACCCCGATAATTTGGCATTTATTGAATTTCTGTCAGTCAGTCCATACCCTTTACTTTCCTCTTTTGTCACTTCATCGGTAAGATATCCGTCATAAGATATCCAAAAATTTTCAAATGTTTTCTTGATCAAATCATATTTTTCTATTATCTTATCGAGCATTTCTCTCATATTCTCCATTTTATTTAAACGCTCACTTTTCAAAGATTTTACATCAATATCATCATGGACATTTTTTAATATTCCCCGAAGACTTTCAACCGCATTCCATTTCATAATTTTATCTCTCGGAATTAATATACTCAAGATAATCGACCCCGACATAAACAACCTTATCATTCTCTATCGCAAAGCCGATCACCTCACCCCATTCACCTTCACCCTCAACAACATAAGAGATCAAGTCATCACTCTCGGGCGTACCTACATAAACCATTGAAAACCAACAATATTTCAAAATATCAAGTACATTATCATTCTCAGGCAATTCAAAATTCCCGTCGATACCACCTTGTTTTGCACACTCTGTTATCCCCTCGCATATCTCATTTATTACCTGTTCCTGTAATGTATTAAGGGAAACAACACATTTTTCGGCATAATCGGCAAGCGAAGAATTTTCAATACCGATAGATAATTCAGGCTCGTCATCTTCATTATGAAAAATATTGCTTTCAAACGTACCTTCCCACCATTCATTCTGCATATTTGTCCATTTTATCATTATACTTTCTCCATTCAATTCGATCATTCAAAATTCAATATCATTTGTTATTCAACTTTCCTTATCTTCAGCGTTTCGCCTTCATCATCAACATTGACCCCTTTTGTCTTTTTAACATCTATTTTCAATCCTGCCCATACAGGCATACTATCCCCGTCATGAAATTCAACATCATTATTTATACAATAGTCGACCAAAGCGATCATAAGATTGTGAAGTTCCTCAGGTTTTTCCTTTGTCCCGATCATTTCCATCTCGTCAAAGCCAAAATTTTTCATGCCGTCAGTCCATGCGGATATCCCATCTTCCTCTCTTCCAAGCCCTATCCATACAAGAACGGGTATCGGAAGTTCTCCGTTTCGTATACATTCCTCCATTGCAAAGAATAATTCAGGCTGATATACGACCCCATTTGAGTACACCCCAATATTGTTCTCCATACGGCATAGAGTCAAAACCGCCTTAGCATAAAACATTGCCTGTTCTTTTATCTCTCCGTCACCCATTATCGTTATGACTTCATGTGCCTTATGTTTTTCTGTTGTCGCAACAGCATCTTTCCACATCCAATTATATACGGCGTTTTCTTCCGCCTCATTATTCGGCACTCTGAAATCCATATATCCTATAACGAGCCTTAAACCATTCTCATTTTCAAAAATTCTTGCATCAACGCCCTCTTTCTTTTCCCCATGTCCGTCATTATCTTTCAGCCTTTCTCCCCAATCTTCCTCATATTTCTTCAAAAATTCATCAGGTTCAAACTCTGGCTCCTCTTTAAGAACAAAAGCACCGAAATTTTTCGCTTTTTCTTTTCTCTTTTCGGATTCTTCTACGCTTTTCGCAACACTCTTCCAGTATTGTTTCAAAAAATCAAGCAGCTTCTTTGCCTGTTCAATATCTCGTTTTTCATCATACTTTTCTTGTTCGCTGAATACTCCCGAATCACTGTGTATTGCTAAAAGCCATGGAGAGAATAACCCTTTCTTGTATTTAAAAATAAGACAATTACTGTCGTCATCGGTAAATTCTTTCACAAATTCAATTTTCGACGGTGCTTTTCCCAATTCATTCGGGTGTTTAAGCCAATCAATAACTTCCTGCTTTTCTTTTTCGTATCTCATAATTTCCTCCATATAATCTCTCGGAATCCCAATCCGCTTTCCCATAATACCATTTTAAAAATTCGATCGGTTCAGTCGGTGCTTTCTCTTTATTAAATACCATTAAATATGCACTCAATCTGTATTCCTCCAATAATATCACAAATATTCTTCTGTAAATTTATTTTTGATATATTCTGCCGCTTCTTTCCCACTGTCAAACTCTATGTATTTCGGATATCCCTTTATATTATTTGCCGAATATGTCAAATGATAAATTCTCCATACTCCATCTTTACTGCAAAAAAGCACATTGTCCTCAGACTCACACTTTGCAGCAGCCCTAACCCCATTTTTTAAGAATCCATCACTTTCATTTACTTCCTTCTTTAACTCGTCAACAAAATATTCACTACCTTGCCCAAAACCGATCGCTCTCCAATTAAACTCCTCACCGTATTCTCTTACCATTTCAGCAATCATTTTTTCCATAGTCATATCATCATTGATCATTATTTTTATCTTCATAAGCCAGAGTTTAACCTATATTCTATGATTTTACGAGCTGCATTATTTTTTGTTCTTTTTTTCAAAATTTCAAGTCTTCTCTTGCCGAATCGCCTGTCAGCAGCCTTCAAAATATTTATCAATCCCCAGTGATCGTTTTCAAAATGCTTCAGGAAAACGTCTTCTTTAGGTGTATCTATATATTCTCTTATCAGATTCGATATTTCTGTTATATCATTTGTATAAGGATAATATGATCTATCCCCATTCAGATTTTTTATACAATTACCTTTTTCATCTTCACAAACAAATTGCTTCGGATAATCAAAAATGATCTCACTGCCTAAAGTCATCCAATATCTCGGCAAATCGGTAGACCCGTATTGACTATTCATTCTGTATTTTGATAAATGTATCTGAAGATCTGTATGTTCATCTATCATCTTATATATTTCCCTTTGCAGCGAACTCCATCTTTTCATTTTCAGTTTCCCTTTGTCATTTTAAGATAAAAAAGGAGGTCGGCAACACAACCAACCCCCTTTAATTTATATCATATCATTATACAAGTTCGATAATAACTTCTTCCGCACCGTCGCCTCTTCTTGCGCCGAGTTTGATCATACGGGTATATCCGCCGTTACGGTCTGCATACTTAGGAGCAACATCTTCAAACATGACCTTAGCCATGTCAACTTTCTGAGTGTTAGCTCTCATTTTTCTTCCGTCAGCCGGAGTAGAAGTTACAGGATAAAGATAGCTAAGCATCTTTCTTCTTGCATTAAGTCTTGTAGGCTTATCTTTCTTTATAGTCTTTTCTACTTCATCGAAAACAGTAACTTTCTTACCGTTTACCACTTCTTTAACTCTCTTGCCCTCTGCATCTTTCTTAGGCACTTTAGCCTTAACTGTTACCTCTTCAAAGTTGTCTTTTTCTTTAACAGCAAGAGTGATCATTTTTTCAGCAATTTTTCTGATTTCCTTAGCCTTAGCTTCGGTAGTTCTGATCTTGCCGTGATATAATAAATTAGTCACCTGGTTGCGTAATAAAGCCTTTCTCTGACTTGATGTACGACCAAGTTTTCTATATCCTGCCATTCTTAAACCTCCTTATCTATCATTCATCCCCCGGACTGAGTGAAAGTCCGAGTTCAGCCAGCTTGTTAAGCACTTCTTCAAGGGACTTGCGACCAAGGTTACGCACCTTCATCATATCGTCCTCTGTCTTGTTTGCAAGGTCTTCAACAGTGTTGATACCTGCTCTCTTCAAACAGTTGTAAGAACGAACAGACAAATCAAGTTCTTCAATGCTAAGTTCAAGCACTTTTTCTTTCTGACCCTCTTCCTTTTCGACCATTATCTCGGCATTCTTTGCACTGTCCGAAAGATCTACAAAGAGATTGAGGTGTTCCGTAAGTATCTTTGCTCCCAGGCTCACAGCATCATCGGGAGTTATAGTACCGTCTGTCCATACTTCAAATGTAAGTTTATCATAATCTGTAATCTGACCAACTCTTGTATCTTCAACCGCGAAATTTACTCTTCTTACCGGAGTATAAAGAGAATCAACAGGGATCAATCTGTAAGGCTGATCGGCTTTCTTGTTTTTTGATGCTTCCACATAGCCTCTGCCCTTAGTAATAGTGATCTCTGCATATAATTTGCTTTCACTTCCGCCGCTTAATGTTGCTATATGAAGATCGGGATTGATTATCTCTATATCGGGATCGACCTTAATATCACCCGCAGTGACTTCACAATCGCCCGTAGCCTCTATATAAGCCTTGAATTCGTGATTTTCATTGTTGTTACTCTTTATCGCAAGATTTTTAAGATTTAAAATGATCTCGGTAACGTCTTCTTTAACGCCCGGAAGCATACTGAATTCATGAGGAGCACCATCGATCTTCACATTACTTACAGCAACGCCCGGAAGAGACGAGAGTAAAATCCTTCTTAATGAATTGCCAAGAGTCGTTCCGTATCCTCTCTCCAGCGGTTCGAGGACAAATCTTCCGTATTTCTTATCCGGTGAAATCTCGGCAATCTCAATGCGAGGTTTATCAAATTCCAACATTCATTGAACCTCCTTAAAATATATCGTCTTATATATCTTCTTACAGATGAATATTTAATCTCATTATTTTCAGATACAAATAAATCAGATCACTTCGAGTAAAGCTCGACAATAAGTGTTTCATTTACAGGTAAGTCAAGCTGCTCTCTCTTAGGGAGAGTAAGTATATTACCTTTTAAGTTATCCTTGTCGGCACTGAGCCATTCGGGAACAAGTCTTGAATTTGTAATTTCAAGTGTCTGCTTGAATCTTTCAAGGTCTTTCTTGCTTTCCTTTACTTCGATCACATCTCCGACCTTTACCTGATATGAAGGAATATTTACCTTGTTTCCGTTTACAGTCACAAGATTATGACGAACGACCTGTCTTGCTTCTTTTCTTGTTCTTCCAAGTCCAAGTCTGTAAACAACATTGTCAAGTCTTAATTCAAGCATCATAAGTAAGTTTTCACCGGTGATACCCTGCATCTTATCAGCTTTTTCGTAATAATTTCTGAACTGTTTTTCAAGTACGCCGTATATAAATTTAACTTTCTGTTTTTCTTTTAACTGTACACCATATTCGCTTAATTTTCTCATCACTCTGTTACGCTTGCTTTTTTTCTTCGTTACACCAAGCACAACAGGATCGATGCCCAAATATCTGCATCTTTTAAGCACAGGAACTCTATCTCTTGCCATTTATGCTACCTCCGTAAATATAATAAATGATCATACTCTTCTACGTTTTGGTGGTCTGCAGCCGTTGTGAGGCACAGGAGTAACGTCTTTGATCATAGTCACATCAAGACCTGCTAC
This sequence comes from Bacillota bacterium, assembly GCA_017483905.1. Lineage (GTDB taxonomy): Bacteria > Bacillota > Clostridia > Lachnospirales > CAG-274 > RGIG4831. Next base: position 14,398 of record JAFUUG010000300.1, on the reverse strand, counting down.
CTGTAATGCTCTTATAGCAGCTTCACGTCCCGATCCCGGTCCTTTTACGAAAACCTCAACAGTTCTCAGACCGTAATCCTTAGCAGCGGTAGCAGCCTTTTCAGCAGCCATCTGAGCAGCATAAGGAGTAGATTTTCTTGAACCTCTGAAACCCAATTCACCTGCACTTGCCCATGAAAGAGCGTTTCCGGCAGCATCTGTAATTGTTACAATAGTATTATTGAAAGTAGACTGTATATGAGCCTGACCGCGTTCAACGACTTTTCTGTCACGACGTCTGCGACCGACAGTCTTTTTAACTGTTTTCTTAGCCATTTTAATGGGAACCTCCTAAAAAGATTATTTTTTCTTATTCGCAACAGTTCTTCTCGGACCTTTTCTTGTTCTTGCGTTAGTCTTTGTTTTCTGACCTCTTACAGGAAGACCTTTTCTGTGACGAATTCCTCTGTAGCATCCTATTTCGGTAAGACGCTTGATGTTAAGAGCTATTTCTCTTCTGAGATCACCCTCAACAGTCTGAGATTCGGAGATGACATCTCTTATTTTAGCTACTTCATCATCTGTAAGATCTCTGACTCTTGTATCAGGATTAACTCCTGCTTCTTTTAAAATTCTGTTTGAGCTTGCTCTACCTATACCATATACATAAGTAAGACCTATCTCAACACGTTTCTCTCTTGGTAAATCTACACCCGCAATACGAGCCATGTGCAAATAGCACCTCCTATTAACTTATAACATAACTTTTGTCATTTTGATATTTTGTAACGGATATGGTGCAGCCGCGCCCATATCAAACAGTACCTTTTCTTTTCGGTTCTCAAGGGTCATACCCCTCTCGCACCCATAATTACAAATCCTCTCGGCAAATCAGCCTTGTTTCTGCTTATGCTTAGGATTTTCACAGATAATTCTGATAGCACCTTTTCTCTTGATAACTCTGCACTTTTCGCACATAGGTTTAACTGATGGTCTGACCTTCATAGTAAGTAACTCCTTTCGTTATTTATCTCTCCATGTTATCCTGCCCTTTGACAGATCGTATGGAGACATTTCAACTTTCACTTTGTCGCCGGGAATTATTCGGATAAAGTTCATACGCAGTTTACCTGATATATGAGCCAATATCTGATGTCCGTTTTCAAGTTCTACCTTAAATTCGGCATTTGGGAGCTTATCAACGACAGTTCCCTCGACTTCGATCACATCATTTTTTGACAAGCTTTACAACCTCCTTAAATAAATCGACAATATCAAGAATCCGCATTTTCGGCATCTTCTTTTATATAATCCTTTAAAGCAGTCCTTATATCAGAGTCTTTTAAATAAAGACCGTTCTGAATCTTCTTTTGTATTTCAGGGTCGATTTTATTGACAGCTTGTATATGCTTAAACTTCTTTTTCTTCGGTTTTGAAAGTTTTCTCAGCTTTCCGTCGGCTATATAAAGGAAATTTTCATCCATGTCAACGACCATAAATGCCATGCCTTTATCTCTGCCGCATTTAGAAAAAACGATCTGACCTATATTATACAAGAAAATCACCCCTATTTCCATAGTAATAATATCCAAATTATATATACTTAATACTATACTTATTTGTTGAATGATTCAAGAACACCGATGATTTCGGCACTGATTTTGTCAATATCGCCAACTCCGTTCACCTTGTAGAGAATATGTTTTTTATCATAATATTCAATTATCGGCGAAGTCTCATTATGATATACCTCAAGTCTGTGCTTAACAGTCTCCTCCACGTCATCTTTCCTCTGGACGAGCTGCGTACCGCATTCATTACATATACCGGCTTTCTTAGGCGGATTGTATTTTTCATGATACATCTGACCGCACTTAGGGCAGCCTCTTCTTCCCGACATTCTCTCTATTATGATGCCGTCTTCGACCTGAATATATATCACCTTGTCCATATTGCCAAGTGTCTTTTCGAGGTTATCAGCCTGAGCGACATTTCTTGGATATCCGTCAAGGATATATCCGTTTTTGCAATCGTCTTCCTTAACTCTCTTCATCAATAATTCAGAAACTATCTCATCGCTAACGAGCTTGCCCGATTCCATTATATGAGTTATCTTCAGACCGAGTTCAGTTTTCTGAGCTATCTCATTTCTGAGCAGATCACCCGTAGATATATGAGCAAGTCCGAAATGTTTCGATATTACTTTTGCCTGTGTACCTTTCCCGGCACCGGGACAGCCAATAAGTACAAGCCTCATAATGTACTTCCTTTCTCCTGTTTAAAAAACATTGCATAAATCAAATTTTACTGTTTAATAATATGTTACCCGGAGAAAATAACATCTCCGGGAATAAGACATATATCAATTCAAGAATCCCTTGTAATGACGCATAAGGAGTCTTGATTCAAGCTGTTTAACTATTTCGAGAGCAACACCCGTTACGATAAGAAGTGTTGTACCACCGAAACCGACATTAATGTTAAATAACCACTGCATAACAACAGGAGCCATAGCGATCAGTGCATAAGCAATAGCACCGAAAAGTGAAACTCTGTTTACAATATCCTGGATATAATCCGATGTAGGCTTGCCTGGTCTTACGCCGGGTATAGCACCACCGCTTTTCTTCATATTTTCCGCAACCTCTACAGGATTGAAAGCAAATGAAGTATAGAAGAATGTAAAACAGAATATAAGCACAATATAGAGAATAGCACCTACAGGCTTGGTTATTGAAAGCGTATCCACAACATCTTTAAGCATTTCCACCCCGAATAACTGATATATAGTCTGTGGGAACTGCAATAAAGATATAGCAAAGATTATAGACATAACACCGGCGATATTTACCTTTATAGGAATAAAGGTACTCTGACCGCCAAAGACTCTTTTTCCGACCATTTTCCTTGAATATTGAACAGGGATACGTCTTTCGCCGTCCTGAACAAATACAACGAATGCAACGAGCAGTGCAAATACGGCAAGAATTACCGCAACTTTTACCCAACCCTCGGCACCGGAGTCCTGAGCCTCTACATATAATGAATATACGGCATTAGGTATACCCGAAAGAATGTTGGCAAAGATGATGAAAGAAGAACCGTTTCCTATTCCGTTTTCGGTAAGTCTTTCACCGAGCCACATAATAAAGATAGTACCTGTTACCATAGCACAAAGCGCAACGGCATAAACGAAGAAATTCTGATGTGTAAATACACTTCTTACCGAATATACCTGACCTGCACCCTGAAGGAATGCAAGAGCCACAGCGGCGATCCTTGTATACTGGTTTATCTTCTTTCTTCCCTCTTCGCCTTCTTTGCTTATCTGTTCAAGTTTTGGGATAGCTACTGTAAGAAGCTGCATGATGATAGAAGCATTGATGTAAGGACCGATACCCATAGCAAATATCGTACCGTAGCTTCCGCCTGTCATCAGACTGAGCAGCGTACCCATATCATCGGAGTTGCCTGCATTGAGGAGAGCCTCAAGGTTTACGCCCGGAACAGGTATATGTGTACCCAATCTGACTATTGCCAGAACTAAAATCATATATAAAAGCCTCATACGAAGCTCTTTTATCTTCCATGCGTTTGCAAAAGTGGAAAACATTAGATCACCTCTGCTTTTCCGCCTGCAGCTTCAATTTTTTCCTTAGCGGAATGGCTGTACTGATTAACCTTTACAGTTAATTTCTTGTTTAATTCGCCAACACCGAGTATTTTAACACCATCTCTTGGGTTGCTTAATAAACCCTTAGACTGAAGAGCTGCGATGTCAACTACAGCACCGTCATCAAATACGTTAAGGTGAGCAAGATTTATAGCAACAATCTCCTTGCTGTTTCTGCAATGGAAACCTCTCTTTGGTATTCTTCTGTAAAGAGGCATCTGACCACCCTCGAAGCCCGGTCTTACACCGCCGCCGGAGCGAGCGTTCTGACCCTTGTGACCTCTTCCTGCCGTCTTACCGTTACCCGATGCGTGACCTCTTCCTCTTCTCCAAGCCTTTGCATTAGAGCCTTCAGCCGGTTTTAAATCATGTAAATTCATTTAAGATGCACCTCCCTTTTTCAGATCTCTTCAACTTTTACCAAATGTCTTATCTGATTGATCATACCTCTTACAGCATCGTTGTCTTCTTTTACAACGCTTCTGTTGGTTTTCTTCAGACCAAGAGCTTCGGCAGTTTTTCTGTGTTTAGGTATAGCACCTATAGTTGATTTTACTAAAGTAATTTTCAAACTCATCGTAGTATCCTCCTTAACCCAAGATCTCTTCTACGCTCTTACCGCGTAATCTTGCAACACGTTCAGGAGTTGTAATGCTCGCAAGACCTGCAAGTGTAGCACTTACAACGTTCTGCTTGTTATTTGAGCCTAAAGATTTAGTTCTTATATTTCTGATACCGGCAAGTTCCACTACCGCACGGGCAGGACCGCCTGCGATAACACCTGTACCTTCGGGAGCCGGTTTAAGTAAAACACTTGCGCTTCCGAATTTGCCGATAGTTTCATGATAAATACTGTCATCCTGAGTACGCTCAACATACACAAGATGCTTGATAGCATCTTCTTTGCCTTTGCGGATAGCATCAGGTATTTCTGTAGCCTTGCCTAAGCCAACGCCTACATGACCTGCTTCGTCACCGACAACTACCAATGCAGCAAATCTGAATGTACGGCCGCCCTTAACAACTTTAGTTACACGTTTGATAGTAACGACCTTATCTTTTAAATCGAGCGTACTTGCATCAATTTTCTCTCTCAAGATTCTTCCTCCTTACTTAGAATTGTAAACCGGCTTCTCTTGCTGCATCAGCCAAGGCTTTAACCTTGCCGTGATACACATAACCGCCTCTGTCAAACACAACAGTGTTTATGCCCTTATCGAGAGCCTTACGGGCAACAGCCTCACCGACAGCCTTAGCAGCATCAATGTTTGAAGTCTTTTCAACTTTGGACTTAACATCGGCTTCCATAGTAGAAGCAGCAGCTAAAGTATTGCCGATAGTATCATCTATGATCTGAGCATATATATGCTGATTTGATCTGAATACAGCCAATCTTGGTCTTTCTGCCGTACCCTTGACGTTATTTCTGATTCTGAAATGACGCTTTTCTCTTGCAATGGCACGAGATTGCTTTCTAATCATAAGAGTATCACTCCTTTACTTATTATTTCTTACCTGTCTTACCAACTTTACGTCTTATAGTTTCGGTCTCATACTTGATACCCTTGCCCTTGTAAGGTTCAGGCGGACGTTTCTTTCTTATTTCGGCAGCGAACTGACCTACTTTTTCTTTATCTATACCGGATACTGTGATCTTGTTACCATCAAGCGTAGTAGTGATACCTTCAGGGTCTTCCATCTCCACAGGATGAGAGTATCCGAGTGTAAGAGTAAGTTTCTTGCCGCTCTTTGCAGCTCTGTAACCTACACCATTTATCTCAAGAACTTTGCTGTATCCTTCAGTAACACCGATAACCATATTGTTTATAAGTGTTCTTGTAAGACCGTGCAAAGACTTATATCTCTTTAAATCATTTGGTCTTTCGACCGATATCTCACCGTTGTCCACAGTGATCTTTAAATCCTCAACTAATTTACGAGTCAAAGTACCTTTAGGGCCTTTTACCGTTATCACGTTGCCCTCTTCGAGTTTTATTTCAACACCTGCCGGAATTGCAACAGGGAGTTTACCGATTCGTGACATTTCTTTTGCACCTCCTTGATTAATACGATTTTACCATACAAATGCTATTACTTCTCCGCCAACGCCTAATTTTCTTGCTTCTTTATCAGTAACGATACCCTTGTTCGTTGATACGATAGCAGTTCCGAGACCGCCAAGAACTTTAGGAAGCTCACTGCAATTGGCATATACTCTGAGTCCCGGTTTAGATATTCTCTTTATACCGGAAATAACCTTTTCGTTCTTATCCTTACCGTATTTCAAGGTAATGCGCATAGTTTTCTTTACGCCGTCCTCGATCATTTCATATCCTTTTACATAGCCCTCTTTAGTTAAGATATCAGCAATAGCAACTTTCATCTTAGACGAAGGCACATCAACTGTATTGTGTTTTGCAGTATTGGCATTTCTTATTCTTGTAAGCATATCTGCGATAGGATCATTCATTGACATTTTATATAGACCTCCTTCCTAAGATTACCAGCTTGCTTTCTTAACACCCGGGATCTGACCCTTGTATGCTAATTCACGGAAGCAAATACGACATATACCGAACTTTCTCAAATAACCGTGTGGTCTGCCGCATATACGGCAGCGAGTGTAAGCCTGAGTTGAGAACTTAGCTTTTCTTTGCTGTTTAACCACCATTGATTTCTTAGCCATTGTTTGTCCTCCTATAATTATTTCTTAAATGGCATACCGAATAATCTCAATAATTCTCTTGCCTCTTCATCAGTATTGGCAGTAGTAACAAATACTATATCCATACCTCTGATCTTATCTATCTTATCATACTGTATCTCAGGGAACATAAGCTGTTCTTTAACACCGAGAGTGTAGTTTCCTCTTCCGTCGAAAGAATCCGCACTAACACCTCTGAAGTCACGGACACGAGGAAGTGCAAGATTTATAAGTCTGTTTACGAAGCTGTACATCTTCTCGCCTCTGAGTGTTACCTTGCATCCGATAGGCATACCCTGACGAAGCTTGAAAGCAGCGATAGATTTTTTAGCTTTTGTAACGATTGGCTTCTGACCGGAGATAGTAGCCATATCGTTCACCGCATTTTCAATAGCCTTAGGATTTTCTTTAGCTTCACCAAGGCCCATGTTTATAACTACCTTTTCGATCTTAGGCACCTGCATTACGTTACTGTATGAAAACTTTTCAGTCATTGCCTTAACTACTTCTTTTTCATAATATTCTCTTAAAGCGTTCACCTAAATTTACCTCCTTTCAGCTATCAGTCTATTTCTTCGCCCGATGGTCTGGCGATTCTTGTCTTAACAGTCTTTCCGTCAGTCTTTTCAACCTTGTAACCTATTCTTACAGGCTTGCCCTTGAGTGAATACATAACATTTGAAACATCTATAGCAGCCTCTTTAGAGATTATACCGCCCTGCTGATTCTGAGCATTTGCCTTCATGTGTCTTTTTATCATGTTCACGCCTTCAACTATTACCTTAGCGTTCTTTCTGTCAACGAAAAGCACTTTTCCTTCTTTGCCCTTGTCTTTACCTGCAACAACGATAACTTTGTCGCCTTTCTTGATCTTCATTCTCTTACACCTCCCAATTATAAAACTTCAGGTGCAAGAGATAATATCTTCATATACTGCTTTTCTCTAAGCTCTCTTGCAACAGGTCCAAATATACGAGTACCTCTTGGGTTCTTGTCATCCTTGATTATAACAGCGGCATTCTCATCGAATTTGATGTATGAACCGTCGGGTCTTGATGCGCCCTTTCTTGTTCTTACAACAACGGCCTTAACAACTTCACCTTTTTTTACAACGCCGCCTGGTGTTGCATCTTTGACCGTAGCAACTATTACGTCACCAATATTGGCATATCTTCTTGTCGAACCGCCCAACACTCTGATGCACAATAATTCTTTAGCACCCGAGTTATCGGCAACGACTAATCTTGATTCTTGCTGTATCAATTTAATAGCCTCCTTTCGGCTTGTGCATAAAAAAATTATTTAGCTTTTTCAACGATATTTACAAGTCTCCATCTCTTATCCTTAGATAATGGTCTTGTTTCCATAACTTTAACTCTGTCACCGATACGGCATTCGTTATTTTCGTCATGAGCTTTTAATTTATAAGTTTTCTTAACGATCTTCTTATATAATGGGTGTCTGACATTATTCTCAACAGCAACAACGATAGTCTTATCCATTTTGTCACTGATAACTTTACCTATTCTTGTTTTACGAAGATTTCTCTCCACGGAAATGTCCTCCTTTCATTAAAGCCATTAAAGCCCTTTCTGTTTCTGAGTGATCACAGTCTGAATACGGGCGATGTTCTTGCGAACTTTCTTTATCTCGCTTGTATTTGATAACTGATTTGTAGCATTCTGGAATCTTAAATTGAATAATTCCTTCTTTGCATCAACGAGATCCTGATTTAATTCTTCGGCACTTTTAGCTCTGAGTTCTTCCAAAAAATTCTTAGTTTTCACTGTCATCACCATCCATTTCCTGTTCTGCACGAGAAACTATCTTGCACTTGATAGGCAGTTTGTGAATAGCAAGTCTTAATGCCTCTCTTGCTATCTCTTCGCTTACGCCGGCGATCTCAAACATTACTCTGCCCGGCTTAACAACAGCAACCCAGTACTCAGGAGAACCTTTACCCGAACCCATTCGAGTCTCGGCAGGCTTTTCCGTGATAGGCTTATCAGGGAATATCTTTATCCATACTTTACCGCCACGCTTGATGTATCTTGTCATAGCGATACGGGCTGCCTCTATTTGATTAGCCTTTATCCAGCTTGGCTCCATAGCAACGATACCATAATCACCGTAAGTGATCTTGTTGCCTCTTAATGCCTTGCCTTTCATACGGCCTCTGAACTGCTTACGTCTTTTTACTCTCTTAGGCATTAACATTATTCAACACTCCCTTCATTTTTTGCTTTCTGAGGAAGCACTTCACCTTTGTATATCCAAACTTTTACACCGATCTTGCCGTAAGTTGTATTAGCTTCCGCAAAACCGTAATCTATGTCAGCTCTTAAAGTCTGAAGAGGGATAGTACCGTCATGATAACTCTCTGTACGAGCCATTTCAGCACCGCCTAAACGACCCGAGCAGCTTGTTTTGATACCCTGTGCCGCACCGAATTTCATCGTTCTTGTCATAGCCTGCTTCATAGCACGTCTGAAAGTCACACGATTTTCAAGCTGACGGGCGATATCCTCTGCCACGAGCTGAGAATCAAGTTCAGGCTTCTTTATTTCTTCAATGTTCACAAGAACCTTCTGAGAAGAGAGTTTCTGAAGCTCATTGCTGAGTTTCTGAATATCTTCACCCTTTTTACCGATAACGATACCGGGCTTTGAAGTAGAGATAGTGATCTTTACTTTACCCTTGAATTTACCGTTGTCTTCTTTGGAAGAAATTCTCTCTATCGCTATTTTAGAAACATTTGAATTATATAATTTCTTTTTGATATAAGTTCTGAGAGCGTTATCCTCTACAAGGAAATCAGCATATTTATCTTTTCCTGCATACCATACTGAATCCCAGTCTTTGATAATACCGACTCTTAATCCGTGTGGATTTACTTTCTGACCCATCATTAACCTCCTTATCTCTCATTCAGGTATATTGAAATATGAGAAGTACGCTTATTGATTCTGTAAGCTCTGCCCTGTGCTCTCGGACGAATTCTCTTGAGAGTAGGTCCCTGATTAGCAACAACTTCTTCAACATACAATTTATTTACGTCAAGCTCAAGGTTGTTCTCGGCATTAGCTGCTGCCGATTTAAGTACCTTAGCAATGATTTCCGAAGCGTATCTTGGAGAATACATAAGAATACCCATAGCCTCTCCAACGCTCTTACCTTTTATCTGGTCTAAAACGATTCTTGCCTTTGTGTTGGAAACACGAACGAATCTTGCGTGAGCCTGTGCTCTTTTGTCTTTCTTCTGTTCGTTTCTTTCCTTCTTTATCTGGCTTCTGTGTCCTTTAGCCATCGAAGATTACCTCCTTCCGAATACTGCTGTATCTATATTAGCGAACTTTAGATTTTTTATCAGCATCTTTGCCGTGACCTCTGTAAGTTCTTGTTAAAGCAAACTCACCGAGTTTGTGTCCTACCATATCCTCTGTAACATATACCGGAACGTGTTTTCTTCCGTCATGAACAGCGATAGTGTGACCTACCATCTCAGGGAATATAGTTGAACGGCGAGACCATGTCTTAATAACATTCTTTGTACCGGCTTCATTCTGTGCCACTACCTTTTTCATAAGGTGATCATCGCAGAATGGACCTTTTTTAAGTGATCTGCTCATAAATTATCCTCCTAATTATTTGTTTCTTGCACGAACGATATACTTGTTGCTCTGTTTATGTTTCTTTCTTGTCTTATATCCGAGAGCAGGCTTACCCCAAGGAGTACATGGAGCAGGACGACCGATAGGAGCTCTACCTTCACCACCGCCGTGAGGGTGATCGTTAGGGTTCATAACAGAACCTCTTACAGTAGGTCTGATACCCATGTGTCTTTTCTTACCTGCATTACCGATATTGATAAGTTCGTGATCGATATTTCCTATCTGACCTATCGTAGCTCTGCATTCTATAGGAAGTAATCTCATTTCGCCGGAAGGAAGTCTTACAGTAGCATACTTGCCCTCTTTAGCCATAAGCTGAGCAACATTTCCTGCTGCACGAACAAGCTGTCCGCCTGCGCCCGGTTTCATTTCGATATTGTGTATTTCCGAACCAACAGGGATATTCTTCATAGGAAGAGAATTTCCGAGTTTAACTTCCGCATCGCTGCCGCTTGTTAATACATCTCCTACTTTAAGACCGTTAGGAGCAAGGATATATCTCTTCTCACCGTCAGCATAGCATAACAAAGCGATGTTAGCCGTTCTGTTTGGATCGTACTCTATAGCAGTTACCTTTGCAGGTATATTGTCTTTATTTCTTTTGAAATCAATTATTCTGTATTTTTTCTTAGCACCGCCGCCGTGATGACGAACAGTTATTTTACCCTGATTATTTCTGCCTGCCGTAGTTTTAAGATGAACTACAAGGCTTTTTTCGGGTGTAGATTTTGTTATTTCAGAGAAATCCGACACTGTCATGTGTCTTCTCGAAGGTGTATAAGGTTTAAATCTCTTAATACCCATCAGTTACACTCCTTTCACTATTTACACGCTGCCGTGTGTTTCATCATTTAATTACATACCTTGAAAAATTTCAATTTCCTTGCTTGTTGCCGTAAGCTGAACTATAGCTTTCTTTCTGTTGTTTGTTCTTCCCGAAGTATAACCTCTTCTTTTCATCTTGCCTTTGAGATTCATAGTATTTACATACTCAACTTCCGTACCATCGAACATTTTTTCAACAGCTTCTTTTATCTGAACTTTTGTAGCCTCGGGATGAACATAGAAAGTATATTTCTTGTCTGCCATAGTAGACATACTTTTCTCTGTTACAACAGGCTTGAGGATCACATCATAATATTTAAGATCTGCCATTATGCGTACACCTCCTGGATCTTTTCAACCGCACTCTTTGTTACAACAAATGAATCATATTTAAGAATATCATATACATTTATCGTATTTACGGCAGCCGTCTTTACATCAGGGATATTTCTTGCAGAGAGAACAGCGTTTCTGTTATCATCTTCAAGAACTATCAATGCCTTTTCAGCTTTGATATTGTTAAGGATATTCTTCATGTTCTTAGTCTTGATCTCATCAAGCTTTAATTCCTCTACCACAACGAACTTGTTTTCGTTTACTTTAGTAGTAAGAGCCGATTTAAGAGCAAGTCTTTTTACTTTTTTATTTAATTTGAAAGAGAAATCTCTTGGCTTTGGAGCAAATACAACACCACCGCCTGTCCACTGAGGAGCTCTTATAGAACCTTGTCTTGCACGACCTGTACCCTTCTGTCTCCAAGGCTTTCTTCCGCCGCCTCTGACTTCCGAACGAGTCTTTGTACTTTTTGTTCCCTGTCTTTTGTTTGCGAGATATTGAACAACTGCCTGATGCATAACGTGTTCGTTTACTTCCACAGCAAATATTTCATCTTTAAGATCAATAGTACCAACTTCACTACCGCTCATATTTAAAACTTTTACACTGGCCACTTTGTTATCCTCCTTTCGCTTATTTTTATCAAGCCTTCACGCTGTCTTTGATAACAAGAACAGTACCCTTGTTTCCCGGAACAGCGCCTTTAATAAGCATCAAATTCTTTTCTGCGTCACATCTGACAACTTCGAGATTCTGAACCGTTACATTAACAGAACCCATGTGACCCGGCATCTTCTTGCCTTTTTTTACTTTACCCGGTGTAGTTGCAGAACTCAATGAACCAAGACCTCTGTGGTACTTAGAACCGTGAGCCATAGGTCCTCTGTGCTGATTGTGTCTTTTTATAGCACCCTGATAACCCTTACCCTTTGAAACACCGCTTACGTCAACTCTGTCGCCTGCTGCGAATATATCGACTTTGATTTCTCCTCCCACTTCGTAAGAAGAAATATCGTCAAGTCTGAATTCTTTAAGCATACTTGTAGGCTGAACACCTGCTTTTTCAAAATGACCCTTTTCAGGGGAATTTACTTTCTTTGCCTTAGCTTCGCCAAAACCAACCTGGATAGCTTCGTATCCGTCGTTTTCTGTTGTTTTCTTCTGTGTTACGATACATGGACCTGCTTCCAATACAGTTACAGGTATCAACGTACCGCTTTCCGTAAAGATCTGTGTCATACCGATCTTTTTAGCGATTATCGCTTTCTTCATTTTCTGCACCTCCTGTACTCTACAGCGGATCGCCCGATTTTCGGGAGATCATAATAGTTTGATATAAGGTGTTACTTATATAAACCATAACTTTGGATTTCTTTTTGGGATTCTTTATTACATAATCTTTAAAGTAATGTCAACACCTGCCGGTAAATCAAGGCGGCTGAGTGTATCTATAGTCTTGGATGTAGGCATTAATATATCGATCAATCTCTTGTGAGTTCTCATTTCAAACTGCTCTCTGGAATCTTTGTATTTGTGAACAGCTCTGAGTATTGTCACAACTTCCTTCTTAGTAGGAAGTGGAATAGGTCCGCTGACCTTAGCACCTGATTTTTTAGCAGTTTCGATTATCTGAACTGCCGACTGGTCGATTAATTTATGGTCATAAGCCTTAAGACTGATTCTTAACTTCTGATTAGCCATAAAAAAAGTCCCCTCCTTTTCGCACTTTTTCTTAACATAGTACGACAAGCGGTGACTGCACACTTCGGAACGGATGGCATAATATCTCTGTTGATTTTCTCTCTCCGTTTTCCCATATGTTACAGTGACTTGTCGCCCGGTTTCATGAACTGGACATTGCTCCTCGAAAAACCCGAAACATATTCGGCAACCTTCGATTCATCGCTCTCAATGTCACAACAAATGTATTTTACACTATTTCCGCCGCAATTGCAAGCTTTTTTCAAAAAAAATTTTAACATAATTTACATTTTTCTCTCCCATTTTTTGTTCATTCTGTATAATCACAGTCTTTATTTTATACTCGAAATCGGAAAATATTTCCGATTTCGAGTGTGCCGGCTGCGTGCCGCAAAGCGGCTATTTACTTTATCGCAGCCGTGTACATAAAGTTATACTGAGTGAGCAAATTTATTTTGCTCACCAGTATACATTTTCAGCCAAAGCAGCCAAAGAAAAATCTCAAAAATAAATATGTCCGCTTATCTCAATGAAAACAGCGGACATATATCTATCTTAACTTATGTTGAAATTATAAAATCTTAAGAACTGTAAATAAATTATTTTGAAATTTAAACATATCACAAAAAATTATTTGTTTACTGTACCTTACTGTATTTTTATTATGATCTTTTTGTCACTCCAAAAATTCGGTTCATATTCAAGTTCTATTTCATTTGAATCTAACGGTATAGAATAAAATGTTGTAAATGATACATTTCTGCCGGAAGAAAGATTTGCATTTACGAAATCATTCTTTGTGCCTGCCATTAAATATTCCTGCTCGCATTTCGTATTATCCGCATAACAATCGAAATCATAAATTGAAACGTATCTGTCATATTCTCCGCTGTTTTCAAAGGTAAACGAAACTGCAATATATTTGTAGCCCTCATCGGGTTTATAAAATCCATATTCATCATTTTCCACTTGATAATTTGTATCTGCATCATTTACTGTAAATTTTAGTCCGTCTTTCTCAAAACTCCCGCCTATTTCAACCAAATTACTTGGCTCTTCGGCATTTTCAGCCATTTCAGTATTTTCTTCGATATTTGACTCCGTTGTTTGAGCTGATGGAGTAATATTTACATCATTGTTCTTTTTAGATGTATCATTTTTTGATACCGCCGAACCCACTATCATAAAAAATATGATTCCGACTATTACGGTCATACAACCACAGCCACATCCTGCAATTATTTTTTTGTTCATAATAATACAACTCCTTTTTGACATTCAGTGAATGTCATTTTTTATTTTATTATATCATATAATGTTTATAATGACAAGTATTTTATTTTAATTGACTTTAAATATTTTTTACATTATTTATAGTAAACGACAAAAGTATTTATACTTTTGCTCGTTTACTCGCGCCGGCTGCGTGCCGCAAAGCGGCTAACTACCTTGTACGCAGCCGTGTGCATACCCCGTAGGGTTATAGTAAACGACATTTTTTAATGTCGT
>JAFUUG010000299.1 GCA_017483905.1 Bacillota bacterium | reverse complement strand
GTAAGCGACATTAAAAAATGTCGCTTACTATAACCCTCCGGGGGATGCACACGACTGCGTATAAGGTAGTCAGCCGCTTTGCGGCACGCAGTCGGTGCGAGTAAACGCCCAAAGTACAAGTACTTTTGTCGTTTACTATAAAAGTGGCTTATGCTTTTGCATGAGCCGCTTTTTTTAAAAATTCTTTTATACCCATTATCAAGAGGAAAAGACCGAAGAGTCTGCGTAAAATATTGCTGTCGATACAGGCTGCGACAGATGCACCGAGGACTGCACCGATGATCCCGTAAATAACGAGTTTATTTACGGCTTTTTTTTCGATATTATTGTTTTTTAAATGAAATATAACAGCGAACAGGGCGGTGGGAACAAAATATATGAGGTTTATCATCTGAGCATCTATCTGACTGTGTTTCATAAAGACTGTCAATGCCGGAATAAGCAGTGTTCCGCCACCGATACCCATTCCGCTTATTATGCCCGATAAAAGTCCGATTAGAATATACATCATAATATCATTTTCACTCCTGCTATTATCATAAAAATTGCGAATATCCTGCGGAGGTTATCCGAAGAGATATGATTTAAGAGTTTTGCACCGATCATTCCGCCTGCAATGCCGCCGGCAGACACCTGAACGACGGGAAGGATATCCGGAAGCGATGACCTTGAATAGATCAGTATACTTATCAGCGAAAGCGGCAGGATAACAGCTATTGCGGTAGCATGAGATCTGTGTGGATCAAGACGGAGAAAATGTTCAAGGGAGGGAACGATGAGAGTGCCGCCGCCGGAACCGAATAAGCCGTTTACAAAGCCCGTTATCATGCCGATAGATGCTGTTTTTATGTTCATTATATCACCCCTTTTATTATAGTTTTTGTTTTTTTTGATGAATTATTATGGGTATTTATGAGAATAATATTATCGTAAAAAACAATAATAAAAATCGGGGAGTGATAAAATGGCTAAAAATATTGGCAGACAATCCGTAAAATTTGAAAAGGATATATATATAAAATGTGCCTGTGCAACGGTGGGGACAAAAGAGGGGGACGGACCTCTCGGTAAGTATTTCGACAGGGTACTGGAGGATAATCTGAACGGGGCTGTGAGCTGGGAAGAGGCAGAGAGCAGCATTATAAAGGAAAATGTTGAAATGCTGATGAAAAAAGCCGATATGAAAAACAGCGAGATAGATTACATCGTTTCGGGAGATCTTCTGAATCAATGCTGTGCAAGCACTTACGGACTGAGAGAAACGGAGATACCTTTTCTTGGGGTATTCGGTGCCTGCTCGACTATGGGAGAGGCTATGAGCATCGGGAGCATGATAATTGAAAGCGGTGCGGCGCAAAATGTTATCGCAGGAGCATCAAGTCATTTCTGCTCGGCGGAAAAGCAATTCAGATTTCCACTGGAACTTGGAAATCAAAGACCGCCTACATCAACATGGACAGTTACGGGAGCGGGGGCTGTCGTACTGACAGACAAAAAAGAGAACGATGCACCGATAATAGAGGGGATAACTACGGGAAAGATAATAGATATGGGAATAACGGATGCTAATAATATGGGAGCGGCTATGGCACCTGCGGCGGTCGATCTTATACTTAACAATTTCAGGGATCTGGGGATAGACGAAGATTATTATGACTTGATAATAACGGGCGATCTCGGATATGTCGGAAAAGATATAACGATAAAAATGCTCAGAGAAAAAGGATATGATATAAGCGGGAAATATACGGACTGCGGGATAGAGATATTTGACAGGGATAAACAGGACACACACAGCGGAGGAAGCGGCTGTGCCTGCTCGGCGGCAGTCTTTTCCGCTTACTTTTACGAAAAGATAAAAAAGGGAGAACTTAAAAAAGTTCTGTTTATACCTACGGGAGCACTGATGAGCCCGACAAGCGTTCAGCAGGGCGAGAGCATTGCAGGGATAGCACACGGAGTTATGATTAGAACGAAATAAAAATTTAATAAAAAAGTATTTGAATTTTATATGTTTTAGTGTATAATAAATATATATGGGTATAGTATGCCCATTTTGAAATAAAATTACAGATCATATGACGGTATGAAATATGTTGATATACGGTGGTTTGATTCGTTTGGAATGATATGCGGGTCATATGATCTTATATCGGAAAAAAGTCGAGGGTCATTTAAGGAGATTAAAAATGTTCGGTGCAAATATTGGGATAGATCTTGGTACGGCAAGTGTCCTTGTCCATGTGAGAGGTCAGGGGATAGTTCTGAATGAGCCGTCGGTCGTAGCAATTGACAAACAATCGGGAACATTGCTGAAAGTGGGTGAAGAGGCAAGAAGAATGATAGGCAGAACGCCTAATGCCATTGAAGCCATAAGACCGCTGCGAGAGGGTGTTATCTCAAATTATGAGATAACGGAAAAAATGCTTAAATATTTTATAACAAAGTGCATAGGCAAGAGAAGCATAATAAAGCCGAGTATTGCTGTATGTGTGCCAAGTGCGGTAACGGAAGTTGAAAAACGTTCGGTCGAAAATGCAACAAGGGCTGCCGGAGCAAGAAAAGTGCTGATAATCGAAGAGCCTATTGCGGCGGCTATTGGTGCAGGAATAGATATTTCAAGAGCACAGGGCAGCATGGTAGTGGATATAGGCGGCGGTACGACAGATGTTGCCGTTATATCCCTCGGCGGCTCGGTAGTTAGTGAATCACTCAAAGTTGCGGGAGATAATTTTGATGACGACATAATTAAATATATGAGAAAAGAACACGGACTGCTGATAGGAGAGAGAACGGCGGAAGAACTTAAAATAAACGTCGGTACGGCTTACAAGAGAACGGCTTCCGTAAATATGGATATAAGAGGGAGAAATCTTATAACCGGTCTGCCTATGACGCTGAATGTGACCTCGGAAGAAATGTATGAGGCACTCAAAGATTCCGTAAACGAGATAATAGAAACGATACATTCTGTGCTTGAAAGAACACCTCCCGAACTTGCTGCGGATATTGCCGACAGAGGAATAGTGATGACAGGCGGCGGCGGTCTGCTGTATGGTCTTGACAAGCTGATAAAGGAAAAAATAGGAATAAATACGGTCATTGCCGATGATGCGATATCATGCGTGGCAAAAGGAACGGGAAAATACATTGAATATGCATCATCGCCTGTATTCAGAAAAAGGAAGGTAGTTTGATTGATAAGAGGTTTATATACATCGGCATTGGGAATGACGACACAGATGAAAAAAATGGACGTTGTTACAAACAATATCGCAAATGCCGATACAAGAGGGTTTAAAAGGGACAGGATAGTTACACAGGCTTTTTCGGAAGAAATGTTTAAAAAGCTTGATGATAAGAAGTATGAAATGCTTGATCACAGCCAGACTATCGGT
>JAFUUG010000022.1 GCA_017483905.1 Bacillota bacterium | reverse complement strand
GCATTTCGCTGCTTTTTGCGTCCTTCATCGGTTCTTGATGCCAAGGCATTCACCCTTTGCTCTTATTAGCTTGACCTATTGTCCTGATATATGAAGTAATCTCTTTCATACGGAAAAACAATATTACTTGTGAAATATCGCTTTATTCATAGAAAAAAATCAATTTAGGCTCCTGCCGACAAAAAAATCGTGCGTTCGTAACATTTTCGAAGAAAATGTAGTAAGCAATGATTTTTTTGGAAATTTATTTTTTTCTTCCTAAATCCGATATTTCAAGGTTTGTGTCTTGAAAAATCATATCTTAAATCTCATCTCTGAAATTTAAATCTACTCTTTTATCGGCTCTAAATAAATCTTATAAAAATTTTACAAAATTCATTTACGTTGTGTTTGTTATTCGGTTTTCAAGGTTCATAATTATTAAAACTTATGCTTTAATAGTGCGCCATTTTTCGGCTGCTTGAATATATTACCACAAACGACGACCTTTGTCAACATCTTTTTTGAAATTTTTTTGAAAATATAAAAATCGCCGCTATTTCACACACTCCCACACACCCGAACAACGGATATATCTTCCCGACCATTGCCGAAAATCCGACTTTCGACATTACTATCACCGCCGCACAAACAATTATTTTTATGTAAATTTTTTTCATTCCGACTTTTTCACCGAGCCATTCGACTATCCCAAATCCGTTCCCTACAGCCGTAGTAAATACCGATGCCGTAAAAACAAAAAAATACACATACCTTATCACATTTCCCGCTCTCTCACTCATTTCAAACAGCGGCAGCGGCATATTTTCGATACTTCCGTACATTTTATACAGCGGCATCATTATAGCTATCCCTATTATAAATATGACAATACAGCTTATTATCCCGCATAATCTCTCACACCTCACACTGTGCCTTATTTCTCTTATTCCCGTTATCACAGGTATCACTGTCACCCCGTTATATGACACATAAATTATTGCAGATATCAGCCATTCGTACCAATCTTTTTCTATGATCGGAGCATCACCGCTGCCCATCTTCCCATAAAGATAAAGCCCCGTTGCCACTCCTCCTATAATAAGTACGGGACAAAGCAGTATATTTATTTCTGCTATCCCTTTCAGGTCAAACATAAGCACCGAAAAAATTATTCCCCCGATAACAATATTCCACAAGAAACTCTCTTCTCCCGAAAAATACCCTATTGCCGCACTTCCGCCCGCTATCATAGCTGCAAATATCTCGGCAATAAGCAGCATTGAAAATATTTCCGTAATGACCCCTATCTTCTCTCCGAACAAAAAATAATTGAACTCAATATAATTTTTTATATTTTTCTCTCTGCATATTCTCAATACTTTGCAGCATAACATACCGAACAGCACGCAGCATACCGTAAACCCGATCAATCCGCCCTTTCCGTATCTGCAAAAAAATTCCGCCGCCTCTTTTCCCGATGCAAACCCCGCCCCTAATACATTTCCAACAAAAATACACCCGATTTTAACAGCATTTTTTATATCATTTTTCATATTTGACCCCCAATTAAATATTTTATTCAAAAATATCTTGATAAAATGCTAAAAAAATAGTAT
>JAFUUG010000298.1 GCA_017483905.1 Bacillota bacterium | reverse complement strand
ATGTATTTGGGAATAAAGATGATGGTACTGATAATGATATAAACAGCACATATATTGTTTATGCGGTCGATAAGGATAGCGTTGCGGGTACAGACCATATAGAAATACAGGATCCCGAAGGAACGGCTATGACGAAAATAAACGGGGAAACTTTGAAATTATATAAGGTTTATAATAATATTATGTTTCCCGATGGTTCGGTATTGAATGCGAAAGAATTAACAGGAGCGGACAGCAAATATATCGTTGCGGTTAAACTTGATGGTGTTGTGATACCGAATACGGATAAATTCCGATTTGTGCAGATCGGTTCATGAGATAAGGAAGAGGAAAAGAAATGAAAAAAGTGTATATAAAAGCGGAAATCGATATAGTGAAATTTGAAAGAGAAGATACAATGAATATTGCGTCTGCAACAGCACAGGAGACTTTTGAAACGCTTGACCATAGTGCATTTGCCGAATGATTTGATAAAAGGACTGAATAATGTATCTATAATAAATGTTTGCCGCATTAATGTTCAATTCCATATTAAGTTGAGTTTTAGAAGTATTATCGGTAATATCGGTGTTTAGTATTGTCTCATTACCGATTAACAGTGGGTTAAGTTGGGTTTTATTGTTCATACAAATAACCTTCAAAACTATTTGTCATCTATCGATCTATCCCCAAATAACAAATCAGAAAATCCCCTATATAGCAGAATATAAAAGTTCTGCTGTATAAGGGATAACATAGTTAGTTTACTCGACCTTGAGTTTCGTTTTTTCTTCAAATTCCTCGACAGTCATATTTGCCTGTTCTGCCGCCTGTTGAAGTGAAAGCATTTTTTTCTTTACAAGGTCTATCAAGGTAACAAGTACGCCTTCAGCTTTGCCTTCTTCTCTTGCTATCTGTTTTTCGCCATTTACATACAAATCAAATTGTTTATCAACATCAGAAAAAGCCAACATAATGCCTGATACCTCCTTTTCGCGAGATTTCAAATAGTCTGCCAACACATCTTCGTTTTCACATATCCTTAAAGTTTTGTAAACCGCCTTGGCATTCCTTCCGTACAGTCTGACCTGTTCGTTGTAAACTCTTGTAAAACGTACATATTGCTGTATAATATCGCCGTTTTTGCCGTCTGTAACGACTTTGATATTTACATTTATAACCGAGCTGTCACCGTCCATAAACGATTTTGACAAGGATATTGTTTCCGGTACGTTCTTTTTATCCTCACCGGTATAAATGACATATAATTCGGGCTTCGGAAACTTTACCTTTGCCGAGCCATAAAGGGATTGGTTTGTGTCTTCAAAATAATCGTAATATGTTTCCGCAAGATACACAAACATACGCACCGCAATATTTTCTGTCCAAGTGGATTGCTGTTCCACCAACATTATTATTTTATCCTTGACCTTAAAGCCAACATCATTGTAAAGCGTAGCCATAATAACGCTTTCAAGCGTAACGTGTTCAATATCATCTTCCGTTATTGTTTCATCGGGGTGCAAAGCCATATATAACTGTGCCGCATACTTAGGTATACCGAAAAGATTTCTGAATACCGAGTCTTTTGTCGTAAATTTAGATTTTGTTTCTTCTGTTACATTCATAGCTTGTTTCACCTCTTTCTATTTATATTATAACCGATATATTTATATAATGCAAGAATATTTCATTGTGTTAGCACGGAAACAGCATTTACTTTTTCGGAAAAAACAAGATTTTCAAAAGCAAATCAGGATCAAGAGCAGCCTTGAACATTAATTTTTTCTTGCTTATTCTGCCGTATTGTGATTGTGACACAAGATTTAATGCTGTTTTTCTCAAAATATTCATATTCAATGGAGAGTTATCCTTT
>JAFUUG010000297.1 GCA_017483905.1 Bacillota bacterium | reverse complement strand
TATTATTTTGTTTCCGACCGCTCGCAAGGGCAAAGATGAGGGAAAGAAAAACTGATAACAGATTATAACAAAATGTGGCAATCGGGGAGCTGTGATATATGTGCGAATAAATTTTTGGAGGATTCTATAATGAAACACAATTTTGAAATCAGCTATACACAACAGGGCGATTATCTGTTGCCCGACCTTAAACTACCCGAACAGCAAAAGGTTGAAATCGGCATTTGGGGTAAGCGGCATTTACGGTATATCGAGCAGCACCACAAAATCCGCTATACCAATCTGCTGACAAGCTGTAAGCTGACCGCCTACCTTGCCGACATTGACGAGCAGGCAGAGGATATGTTCTTTCGGTTAGTAAATCAACTCGCCGAAAAGGAAGGTGTGACCGAACAGTTCAAAGCAGAGAATCAAATGTTTTGGGTGAAGCGAATGAACAATATCCGTAACCGTGCAACAGAGATTGTGAATGCAGAATTGATTTACACCTAATTAACACAGCCGCCAAGTGGGATAATCTCCTGCTTGGCGGCATTATTAAAGTATTATTCATTGATAAAACCAGTGCCTAAAAAGGATACTCTATATGTTTGTTCATCGCTCGAAAAACAGTTATGCAAAAGACGAATAACTATATGCAGTTTTAGGATATTTTGCATTGTTAATATATTGACTTATATAACCTCTTGCTATATAATGATGTTGGTTGATGACGATCAACCTTTAATGAACTGTACAGTCACGATTATTCCATAATCAGGGAGAATAATTATGCAACTATTCAAAAACTTTTGTACCCCAAAGATAAACAAAGACGGTTTATTGGTTGATTTTCATTTGAACGTACCCGAGAACTATAATTTTGGTTATGATGTAGTTGATGAAATGGCTCGCTTGGCGCCCGATGATATTGCTCTTGTCTATACCAATCCTGACAAAGTTGAGAAGTTTTTCACCTTCGGTGATATAGGACGTCTGAGCAACAAAGCGGCAAACGCACTAAAAGCACAAGGCGTTAAAAAGGGCGATAAAGTACTTGTTATTTTGAAGCGTAACTACGAGTATTGGTATATTGTACCTGCGCTTCATAAATTGGGCGCGGTTGCCATTCCCGCAACCAATATGCTGACTGTAGATGATATTACCTATCGCATAGCAACAGCGGATATTCGGTTTGCAATTTGTACTCCGGACGGCGCAACGGCTGAAGATATGCTTGAAGCAGCAACACAAAAGCCGCAGTTGAAAACGGTGTTTGTTGTGCGGCGTGATTTGAAGGGAACCGTTAATCTGACAGAGTTGATTGAAACGGCAGACGAAAGCTTTACTCCTGTTGCCACAAGAGCAGAGGAGCCCATGCTGATTTACTTTACCTCCGGTACAACAGGCTATCCGAAAGCTGTTATGCACAATCACACCTACACGCTTTCGCATATTATTACCGCTAAATATTGGCAGGATGTCCGGGAAAAGGGACTTCACCTAACCGTAGCCGAAACAGGCTGGGGCAAGGCATCGTGGGGCAAGATTTACGGACAATGGCTGTGCGGCTGCGCTGTTATGGTTTATGACTTTGACAGTTTCTCGCCTCATAAACTGCTGCGGATAATGGAAAAGTACAAGGTCACTTCCTTCTGTGCGCCGCCGACGGTTTACCGTTATTTCATTAAACGTGATATGAGCAAGTATGATTTATCCGCGCTGAAGCATCTGACTACTGCCGGAGAGGCTTTGAATCCCTCGGTATTTGAAAAGGTTTATCAGCAAACTGGCTTATGTCTGAAGGAAGGTTTTGGACAGACAGAATCCGTGCTTATGCTCGGTAACCTTGTCGGTACGGAGTCAAAGACAGGATCTCTCGGAAAGCCTACGCCGTTGTACATCACAATGATTGTTGATGATGACGGTAACGAGTTGCCGGAAAACGAGGTCGGAGAGATTGTAGTTGTGCCGCAAAAAGAGCAGTACGGTATTTTTATGGGCTATTGCGGTGACGAAAAGCTATACGATAGCGTATGGAGAAACGGCGTGTATCACACAGGCGACACCGCATATAAGGACGAGGACGGATTTTATTGGTATGTTGGCAGAATAGACGATTTGATTAAGACGAGAGGTTTCCGTGTCGGTCCGTTTGAAATTGAAAATGTATTGATGAAGCATCCCGCTGTTTTAGAATGCGCGGTTACGGGTATTCCCGATGCTTCCAGAGGACAGGCAATTAAAGCAACGGTAAAGCTTGCAGATGGATATGAAAAGACCATACAGCTTGAAAAGGAAATTAAGCGTTTTGTTAACAAAAAAGTTTCCTCGTATAAGCATATTCAGGTGCTGGAATTTGCCGACGAAATGCCGAAAACCATAAGCGGAAAAATTAAGCGCACTGATATAAGAAACATTGACAGAACGAAGATTTGTTAAGGAGCCGTTATGAGCTGGGAATACAACAGAAGAGTAAAGTATTATGAAACCGACCGAATGGGAGTGGTGCATCATTCAAACTATTTGCGTCTGCTGGAGGACGCACGAATGGATTGGCTCGGAGAAAATCTCATTACTTACAGCGAGCTTGAAAGACTGGGAGTAATCATTCCTTGTGTTTCTGCTTCGGGAAATTTTCTCAATTACCTGAGATATGACGATCCGTTCAAGGTAATTATCAAATTGACGGATTTCAAAGGGGTAAAAATGAGTTTTGCGTATGAAGTGATTAACACTGATACAAACGAACTTTGTTACGAGGGCATCAGTTCTCACTTTTTTGCTAAAGACGGAAGTTATAAGCCGTATTTATCCTTTAGAAAAGATTTCCCGAAATTATATCAAAGAATGAACGACTTAGTGGAAGTCTAAACTTGAAAACACATACAATATTATTTCTTAGTGTAAACCTTAATCATAACATAACTACAGCCGACGGAGCTTTGATTTGAACTCCGTCGGCTTTGTCTTGCTATCTTTCTCTGTCTTGGGAATGGCGGTTGTGGGTGCGGCGTTGCTTACTCTCCGCTTGCAGCTGTTTGAGCCTGTTTCTTACGCTCTGCTTTTCGGGCGGTGGGGATTGCCTGTCGGGGGCTTGCTTGGATTTCACCTTGCGTTCCCAGTCGGACAGGTCACGGCGGTATTGCTTGACGATCTCGGTTGCTTTTTTGAAAGCGGCGATAAATACCTCTGCGTCGGGATAGCCGTCGCCTTGTAATATCGTTGGGATTGAATCCAGCTTTGCGGCGATT
>JAFUUG010000296.1 GCA_017483905.1 Bacillota bacterium | reverse complement strand
CTGAAAGGCACATAAGTCGATACAAGTTCTCCGCCGTTTTCATTTATCTGTACGTTATAGCTTTTCGTCGGTATTTCTTTATCCGAATGGTCAAGAAGTGAGAAATCGCTGAATTTAAACATTTCCGCCATATCCGCCTCAATATGTCTGATATTATAATATACAGCTATTTTTTCAGCTGCTGATATCTCCTTACTGTGTTTTTGTCCGTAACTCAAAGACAGAGCCGTCACATTTTCATTTCCGAATTTTTTTACTGCTATAGCAAGAGCAGTGGTACTGTCTATCCCGCCGCTGAATAAAACAAGTGCTTTCATTTGTATTCTCCTTTTCACATTTTTTCACTCTCATTATTATACATCTTTTCACAAAAAAAATCAAAGAAAAATTTTTATTAAATCTATCAACTTTCTTTGACTTTTTTTAAATAATATGTTAAAATATAAAGTAACTGCTAAGGAAACACCGATTAATTCGCCTTTGATGATATCTTCTTGCTTTATATGTCTTGCCTGAAACCTTGGATATATAAAGAACGGTCTATCCATTGGTGTTCAATTAATCGGTACTTATCACAGTATTACATATATTTATTGTTTTACCGTTTTTGAATATAAATTTATTCTTGGAAATTTCAGAGGAGGTCCGTTTATGAACAAAAAACTTACATTTGTAATATTATCTGTTTCTCTCATACTTATTGCTTTTTCTTCAAATGTATATTGCAATGCATCTGATATACTGTATCATGGAGTTTATAAACCAAAAGAAATCGACCTTCTCCGTGCCGAAAGAGAACTTCAATTTCTTGATGTCAAAAAAAACACCGTATATAAGGATTCTTTCAGAGAGCAGCTTGATGATAATTCAAAAATTCTTTATGATTTTTTTGCAAGCGAAATATCAAAAACAAAAGATGGTGTATCTGCTATAGAATTTAAAAATACCGATCTTTCTTATAAACTGACAAACAGTGATCAACTTCTTTCCGACTTCAATTATGCTATGGGAGCATTCAACTTTGATCATAATGAGGTATTTTGGTTTGATGTCGGCAAAACTTGTTTTTCTTACTCATGGAACGGAAAAGGAGAACTCACAAGTTTCTCATTGTATCTTGATCCCGATTATAAGAATTATTACAAGAACGATAACTTAACTCCATCTGAAATAAACAAGCTTGCAAACGAAATGAATTCAACCGTTAATTCCGTTGTTTCCGCTGTCCGCAGCAAACCAAGATACGAACAGATAGTATATTTTAACGACTATATCGTTGACAGGAATGAATATAATCGTTTTATTGACGCATCACGGGAAGATCCGCTTTCACGCACTGCTGTCAGTGCCCTTGTTACAGGCAGCACTGACCTTGATAATATACAAAATCCCGTATGCGAGGGTTATGCCAGAGCGATCAAGCTCCTTTGCGATAGGTTAAATATACCATGTGTTATTATGACCGGAGGAAATCATATGTGGAATGCCATACAAATGGAAGATGGTATATGGTATCCTCATGATTCGACATATAATGACCCTATAATATCGGGTAATCCGTCACCATCTATTTTACAGACTTTCAAAAACAGGTATACTCTTGTCGGCACATCTACCGTTATAGATAACATAAAGTTTTCTGTCGATCATACTCCGTCGGGAGGTTTTCTCGTGTACGGAGCAGATGTCTGCATATATCCAAAGGTTAGTCAGTTAAAATATGTATATGATGCCAATAAATTTACGACTACCGAAACCACTACCGAAAGCACTACCCAAACAACTACAGAAACTACAACGGAAACAACCACGGAAGTTACTACGCTTACGGCATTTCCCTTAGGTGATGCGGATAAAGATGATATCGTTTCAGCAAATGATGCTTCAAATATCCTCAATTGGTTATACGATCATCCCGACGGCAGTGACCCCGGATTATCCGAACAGGACAAAATATTATATGATGTTGATAAAAACGGTATTATAGACAAAAATGACGCTATAGCCTCTCTTGAAATAATATTAGGTGTATATGATGAAGAAGAACATTTAAAAAAACATCCATTAAAAGAACGCCCGGAGGAAAAACAAAATGAGTAACAAAGTAAAACTAAGAAGCGAAATAGATGATAAATTCAAATGGAAAATATCGGATCTTTTTGAAACCGACGAAAAATGGAATGAAGAATGTGATTTGCTGTATTCGGAGATTCCATCTCTTGAAAAATTCAGAGGAACCCTTACCGAAGATAACCTTTTTGAATGTTTCTCACTCAAAGAGAAACTTGCCCACAGCGTTGAACGTCTTTATGTATATGCTAATCTCCGCTCTCACGAAGACAGCACAAATACATTCTATCAGGCAATGGCAGACAAAGCCGATAAAATAATGATGCTCTTTGAGAGTACATCATCATTTATCGAGCCGACTATACTCTCTCTCAACGAGGATAAAATAATGACTGCCGTAAATGAAAAAAAACCTGTATACAGGCATTATTTTGAAGATCTTTTCCGCAGCAAAGCTCATATCCTCTCTGCTGATAAAGAGGCTATGCTTGCCGAAATGTATGATCTCAGGCAAGCTCCGGATAACATTTTCTCAATGCTTGATAATGCCGACCTTAAATTCGGCAATATAAAAAATTCCCGGGGCGAGGAAGTACCTTTGACCCATGCAACATATATCTCTTATCTTGAATCGAAAGACAGGAATGTCAGAAAAGCGGCATTTAACTCATATTACCATTCTTATCACGATCATAAGAACACTATAGCCGCAATTTATTCATCTAGTGTAAAGAAAGATATTTTCCTTGCAAATATAAGAAAATATTCTTCTTCTCTTGAAGCCGCATTAAGTGCTTATAATATTCCGCTTGAAGTCTATCATAATCTTATAGACACAGTCGGCAGATATCTTCCTCTTATGCACAGGTACATTGCTCTACGTAAGAAATGCCTTGATCTTGATGACCTCTGTATGTATGATCTGTATACTCCTATTGTCAAGGACTGCAATACCTCAAAGACATATGATGATGCAAAGGCGACTGTCATAAAGGCCGTTGAAGTTCTCGGAGAGGACTATCTCTCTACTTTCAGATTGGCGCTTGAAAGCGGCTGGATAGATGTTTACGAAAATAAAGGAAAACGCAGCGGAGCATATTCATGGGGTGCTTACGGTACACACCCTTTTGTATCTCTTAATTACAATAATACTGTAAACAATATGTTCACTCTTGCCCATGAAATGGGTCATGCAATGCACAGTCATTATACATGGAACAATCAGCCTTATATATACGGCGATTATACGATATTTGTCGCAGAAGTAGCCTCTACAGTAAATGAAGCACTTTTAATGGAATATCTCCTTAAAACAACAGAAGATAAGAACGAG
>JAFUUG010000295.1 GCA_017483905.1 Bacillota bacterium | reverse complement strand
GTAAGCGACATTAAAAAATGTCGCTTACTATAACCCTCCGGGGGATGCACACGACTGCGTATAAGGTAGTCAGCCGCTTTGCGGCACGCAGTCGGTGCGAGTAAACGCCCAAAGTACAAGTACTTTTGTCGTTTACTATAATTTCAAAGGGAGTGGTAATATGGGTAAAGCAACTGTAAATGTTAAATCAGCTAAAAAATGTGCTTTCTGCAAATATTGGTATGATCCGACAAATTCTGCAATAAGTCCTAAATTTCCAAAGCAGAATATGTGGGAATACGATAATTCAATAAGGTGTAAATGTTTGCAAAAAAATATAGATATGCCTTCGACCTCCTTATGTGCTAAATACGAATGTAAACTTGAATTATTTTAAAAAAATGGAACTGTAAAGAAATTTCGATACAGTCCCTTTTTTGTGCAGGATAATTTTTTGAGTTATTTATTTTCCACAACAGATAAAGTCTTTATCTCTGCTTTATAGTTCGGATCGAGAGCTTTATTCAAAACTATCACTGCATCTTCTTCCGTTACCGCCTTATCCTTATTTATATCCAGCAGATATCTGAAATCATCGAAATATTCGGCAACAGGCGGCTTATATTCATCATCGTGAGCGACTTTCAGTATCATAGCCGCATCATCTGCCGTCAATATACCGTCCATATCCGCATCACCGAGAAATTCCTCTTCCGATCTCATTATTTCCTCAAATCCGACTTCGGTAATATTCATAGCATAATCGCTTACTTCCACCTTTATCGAATCTATGACTGCATCGGATATATCCATTGTAAATTTACTTTCCGAATTTCCCTTTATCGGGAGCATCTTCGATACTTCTTCGCCGTTTGTCAGCGTTGCGCTTGCCTTTGCATACATTATATTTCTGTTATCTTTAACGCTGAGTATCATGCTTGAACCGCTTATCACCGCATCGGTTATCTCGGGCTTTGTCCTGTCTATGTAAAATTTCATTGCGACCGTTTCATCCGTTGCCTCGGGATAATCGAGGGAAGCAGCAATATATATTGAATAATCCCCCTCTTTAAAGTCTTCAAAAAAAACACCGTTAATACTTGCATAATCTTCTTTAAATTTATAGGTACGTCGTCCCCCATCTGCTAACATAGCCGTACCTTCTTCATCAGAAATATAAAATCTGAGATTCTTTGCATTTCTGAAGAACGAATAGTTTATTTTCAGCCCGTCCGCCATACCGTCGTCATTCGGAGATATAGCCGCAAAGCTTTCACTGTCATATTCATCGGACGGATAAAGTGTACTGTCATTCACAGCTAAATTCTTTCCGAGCGTTATCGCCTTGCTCTTTTCAAGTTTTTCACCCGAGATCACATCATAGTTCGTTTCCGAGGATAAATATGTGTGTGATAATTTCGAATATCCGCTGTAGATCGGTGCATCAAAAAGCGGCTGACTTCTCCAGTCCGAATAAAATCCCATATAAGGGATACTTGCTGTCGGAATTTTTTCTCCGTTAAGAATTATATATCCCTCAAGGAAAAATCCGTTTGTAAATACGGTTTTAAGCTTTTCGATCTTTTCCTTATCATTTATATGCACATTTACCGTTATTGATTTTTTATCGTGCGCTTTTACCGTAATACTTTCGGGAAGATCGTTTGTAAAGTCAAGCATCTGAGAAGACGCAACATAATTTACCCCATCGCTTCCCTCGCTGTAGTCATCTGTCATAAGGCACATTGATACATCATTATATGTAACATCTCTGTCGCTGAAATTCTCAACATTGAATCTTATCGTAAAATCATCGTATAATTTATCGTAAAGGCTTATCTTTGCTTTTCCGTCTGCCCCCGTAAGAAGTATCGGCGTATTTAAAGCATTATCGAGGTTTAATAGTCCTGCTCCCTGTTTTCTCGGCGAATACGGTATCCCGTTATCCGTGTATAATATATCCGCACTTGTCATTACAAGAGCGTTCAGAAATTCGGGCGATAAAAAATATTCCTTGTCGTAATTTTCCTTGAAATACTGCTTTAAAAGTAACATAGAACCCGAATACAAAGGTGCTGCCATTGATGTACCGCTCTTTTCGTCGTATTTTCCGTCATTTACGGAAGAATACATTTTTCCGCCTATTGCGGTTATATCCGGTTTCAGTTCAAGTGTTGAAGGGCAGCCCCATGATGAAAATTCACTCATCGAAGTTTTATCAATATCATAAGTTTTGTTTATCAGTTCTCCCGATGCTTTTATCACTTTGTTTTCGGCACCTGCAAGTATTTCTCCCTGCGCCTTGCCTATAGTCACTATAGCTATATCAGTCTGCGAAAAAAGCTCTTTATTAATAACAAAAGGAAAATCATTTGAATCATTTGACATTATTATAGCCGTTGCTCCCGCAGAATATGCATTATCTATCTTTTCTTTAAATGTATTGCCTCCTCTTCTGATAAATGCTATCTTTCCCTTTACATCTGTAAATTCATTGGCGGTTCCATAGCCGCAGTCAACATATTCATAATACTTATCGGAGAAGATCTTATTAAAAAGATATTCTTCATTCAAATTCGATGCAATAACAGAATTATTTTCCGTATCAAGCGAAAAACTGTTTTTAATATATACAAATTTGTTTTCCGCCGATGCCACAGCCATTACCTCGCTGTATGAGCTTGGAGAACCTGTGGTTGAATAATCTATGATTTCGGTCGGTGTATCGTTTTCTTTGTTGTTTGCATAGCGATATTCATTACCCGTAGAAAAATTTATCATTATTCCGCTTTCGACAGCTTTTTTAACAACTTCTTTATAAGTATACCTTATACTTGCCGTCGTTCCCCAGCTGTTTGTTATAACATCGGCTCTGAGCCTTACCGCATCTTCTATTGCAGCGATTATAGAGCTGTCCGAAAGATTCGGAACAGCCATCGCCAGTATCTGCGCCTCGGGTGCAGCACCGTTAAATGTATCTCCGTCGGGCGTTTTTCCGTTCTTTCCCGCAGCAATGCCTGACACATGAGTTCCATGATCAGCTGTCTTTGAATAAGTATCTATGCTGTTCGTTTCATAATTAAAGCAAAACGGTACCTTTTCGCTTCTGTATATCTTGTCGGCAGATATATACTTTGTCGCATTAAGATTCTGCGTGTTTTTTACATCTTCCTTTGTAAGTGCGGGAGATTCGACATTTCCCTCAAAAAATTCGTGACCGTAGTCGAATTCATTATCCACCACCGCAATCACCATTCCCTGCCCTCTGTATCCGTTTCCGCTCTGTCCGTCCATCTCGTGCATATCGTATGCACCGACTTTTTCATAGGGATATTTTG
Organism: Bacillota bacterium; assembly: GCA_017483905.1. GTDB lineage: Bacteria > Bacillota > Clostridia > Lachnospirales > CAG-274 > RGIG4831. Next base: position 12,422 of record JAFUUG010000295.1, on the reverse strand, counting down.
CGTATTCGCTCGCAAGCGCTTCTTTTCCCTCTACAGGCGTCGGAATATCGTAAGCCGTATCTTCATATACACCTGCAACACCGTCAAGCTGCTTTATTTTTTCGATATCACTTTTCCTTGCTTTCATCGAAAAGCCGTTGAAAAGCAGCGTATAAGTATATCCGCCCTCAAAGCTGCTCTCATCGGTCTTATCCGATATCTCGCTCTTTACGCTTGCCTGCTCATTTTCTATCCTGTTTTCCGCCGTTATCGCTTCCTTTGTGTCCATATACTTATATGCCGTAAGCTCCTTTGCTTTTTCGGCAGCAAGCACGGGCTCGCCCTCTACCTCAACTATTATCGGCACTATCTCATCGGAATAATTATCCTCCGATAATATTTTCAGATCGGCGGCAAAAACAGTATTTGAAAACAAAAAGACCGCTAAAACCACAGATAATAATTTTTTCATTTTCATTCTCCTCTCTTAATAATAAAATAACTTGTTCAAATTATATCACATAATCAAAAACAATTCCATAGTAACTTTTTCTCATACCGATTTTTTTCAAAGACTTATATCGCATTTTTATTGCATAAAACCTATAATATGCACAAAAAAAGATTTCAAATACACCCTATATTCTATTTAATTTATTCTTGATAATTTGACATTTATGAATTATAATATAAATTGATTAAATTTGTTTTGTGCAAAAGTATAAATATTATGACAGTATCACTGACATAGTAATGAAACGGAGGTTTTTTTGATGAAAAAAATCCTTGCGATAACCGCTGCCTGCTTGGTTTCGGCGGCAAATATACTGCCTGTATACGCTGCTGATTTTAAGGACGTAGCAAAAAGCCACTGGGCGTATGATTCCATTATGGAACTGACGGCAGCAGGCTATATTTCGGGGGATCTGTCGGGAAACTTCAATCCCGACGGTTATATAGATAAATTCGATACGGCAAAATTTCTTGCAAGGCTCAACGGTTATAAAATAACCGATGCGACCGAAGCAGATAAAGCTCTTTATCAGAGAATATACGAAAAACATAAAAACATACTTTCTTCTTACGAAAAAAAATTCACAAAATGGAATCCGACAGCGGAAAACGAGATCGCATTTCTCCTTGAAAATAATATTTTCAAAGAAGAAGACCTTGAGCAGTTCGTCATAAAGAATTCAGCGGGAAAAGAGCAGTTAAGAGCATTATCCCGTGAAGAACTTGCCGTTTTCCTTGTCAGAACAATGGGAAAGACGGCCGATGCAAATTCTCTTGAAATAACCGAAAAATTTGACGATGATGCCTCTATATCCCAAAACAAAAAAAATGCGGTATACTATCTCAGATCGATAGATGTCGTAAAAGGCGGAACGGATAATAAATTCAAGCCAAAATCCGCCGTTACAAAAGCCGCCCTTTGTCTTATGGCGGATAACTGCCTTTCCCTTATGGGCGTTACAGATGTTTCATCCCGATATAAGAACGTAAATAATATCGAAAATATTACGGGAACTATCGAAAAAGTATATGCGGATATATACGGTGTGCAGATAAAAACAGCCGACGGCGAAAAGATGTTCCGAATACAAGATACAGCCGAAATAAAGATCGACTCATATATAAAACCGATATCGGATCTTAAACCGGGCTACTCCGTAACAGCCGTACTTAATAATTCCGAGATAATATCGCTTGAAGCAAAGACAACAGCTATCGGCATAAAATCGGCAGACGGCACCGAAAAAGAAAAGACAATTTCCGATAATACATCATCGGATAATACTTCCCAAAATAAGAAAACGCCCGAAGCGGAAAACAAAGATAAAAACTTACCGGAAAATTTTTCAAAACTTTCATACGATGAAAATTTGACAGCCGAAACATTAAAAGGTGATATAACCGAAATACTTTATGATAATAAAAAAGAATCCTATGCACTTATTATAAAAGCTACCGGAAAATCACACAAAGTTTCCGTATCGGAAAAATCACTTCTTTCAAGAAACGGTCTTTACGGAATAGGAGCCGATGAACTTCGTATCGGTGATTCTTTTACCGCCGAGATCAAAAACGGTGTTGTTATAACCCTTGATTCAAAAGGGGAAGTCAATACATTCAAATCCTATGTTATCGGAACAGATATGATAAACGGTCGCAGCAGGCTTATTCTCTGCGATGATCTTACGGATGATTCCGAAAGGGAGGTTTATTACGCAGATACAAGGACCGTTGATATGGGAAGTTTCAGTGTTGGCGACAGAGTCAGCGTTACAACAGACAGCAGCGAGATAATATCTGTTTATGTAAGGAAAAAGGCAAATTCAAACTCCGTAACGGGTAATATCTCACAAATAGATAAAGGTATTGTGAAACTTGATTCCTACGAAGAAAAGATCACCTTTGACGTAAATACCGTCATACTTGATTCAAGAACGGGAGAATACATAAAGTCATCTCAGCTTGAAAAAGATATGAAAGTATATGTTGTATTCGGTAAAAAAGGCGATCCCTATGCAAAGTATATAACAATAACAGAGGTAAAGGAGAAAGAAGAGGAGTAACATAAAAAATGTCTAAAAACAAACAAAAGAAACACACAAAAAAAGAGGAGAAAATAAAAGAAACATCTGCAAACACCGAAGAAGCAGCAAAAAACGAAATCACAAAAGACGATACCGAAATAAAAGATGACTTTCTCTCAGATACTTCCGAAGAGATACCGGAAATAATCCCGATAGTATATCTTTCGACAGGCAATGCCGATATAGATGTATCTCCTAAGTTAAGGTTCGATTTTCCGGGTATGATCTCTTATATAAAAAACAGCACGCAAAACAGGAAAAGAAGAACTCCGTCAAGAACATCACGTTCTTCCGACAGAGCAAGAGAACTTCGTGAGCTTGACTTACAAGCAAAAAAATATACAAAAAGAGAGAAACATGAACCGAAAGATCCGAAAAACAAAAAGCTTGGTATAATACTGATAGCCGTTGCCGCTGTAATTATTTTCTCTCTTATCATTTGGTCGGCGGTAAAGAGCAATGCACAGGAAGTATATGTCGATGATACTCTCGTCGGAATAATAAAAAATACCGACATTACAAGCGATGAATTGTATGATACGGCAGTTGCAAAGCTCAAAAGCGAAACGGGTACAAACATAGAGGTAAACGAACACGTCAATCTCAAACCCGTACACGCTTCTGATGACGAGGTAGTTACGGAAGATTATGTATTAAAAGAAATATGCGACCATATGACATATAAGGCAGAGGCGACCGCAATATATGTAAATGGTGAACAGGTTGCGGTAGTAAGCAGCGAAGAAGAGGCAAAAGAAATACTTCGTGAAGTTGCAAAAAGATGCCTTGAACTTGATGACTCGCAGGAAGCACCCGAAGATCCTCAGTTCGTTCAGGAAGTTGCGACTCATTCCAAATTTGTTTCAAGTGATGAACTTATGCCAAAGCAAAAGGTCATTGATATATTATCCGCCGACACGACGGAAAACAAAACATATACCGTTCAGGACGGCGATACTCTCTTTTATATAGCCGGAAAATTTGAGATCTCGACCGATGATCTCATAAAAGCAAACCCTTCCATCGGTGACGGCTCAAATATCACTGTCGGTCAGACGCTCAGGCTCGTCGTTCCCGTTCCTTTCCTCTCCGTAAAGACTACGGAAGAGATATCTTATAAAGAAACCGTCGCAAGAGAAGTAAAGCAGATACAGAACCCCGAAGAATATCTTACCTACAGTAATGTTATAACGGAGGGCTCTGACGGAGAAAAGGAGGTAACGGCAAAAATAACAAAAGTAAACGGTGTCGAAACTTCTCGTGAAATAATAAATGAAAAGATAACCGTTGAACCCGTTACGCAGGAAGTTGAAGTAGGCACTATGGAAACACCTCCGAAACGTGCGCTCGGAAACTTTATATATCCCGTTCAGGGTTCGCTCTCTTCGGGATACGGTGCAAGATGGGGAACTTTCCATCACGGTATAGACCTCGCCGCACCATACGGAATGCCTGTATATGCCTCCGACGGCGGTACAGTCGTTTTTGCCGGATATGATAACGGCGGTTACGGAAATCTTGTTGTTATAGACCACGGAAACGGATATACAACAAAATATGCACATAATTCATCTGTTGCCGTAGAAGTCGGACAACAGGTGGCACAGGGAGAATTGGTGGCATACGTCGGAAGTACAGGCGACAGTACGGGAAATCATTGTCATTTTGAAGTGCTTGTAAACGGACAGTCACAAGATCCTTTTGAATATTTGGGATAAAAAAACGGTGATGTGAAAAATTAATTTTTTCACATCACCATTTTTATAACCTATTTATCAGTGTTTCCATATTTATTTATTTTACGGCAGATAAATTTAAAAAATTCCTCTTTTTTTTCGCCCAATTCTCTGTCGCTTATCATATATCCGTGCTTCTCACCCGAAAATATGATTATCATATTTTTCTGCTTTATGGCATTTGAAATATTTTTCCATGGTATCTTTTCCTTTTTTCCCTCGCATATGACCGGTACACCCGAATCATTAAAAACAAGTTCAAGATCTTTCGGCAGCATTTCAAGCTGTTTTACACATTTTCCGTATATTGCCGCAGGCTGTATGACAGGGAAAAGTATAGATAGCAATATCATTATTATCCTGAAAAAAATATTTGCATCGGCAAATAATCTTATCGTCATAAACAACACGGATATTGTAAACACGATATTTATTATACCTATAAAACCTTTGTAGAATCTGTATTCCATAGCCATATCTATAGTTCCTCCGCCGCCTATCATTGTATCAAGTACATCTGTTTCTGAGCCGAGTACGCCGTTTGGCTGAATATCTATCCTGATCTTTCCGCCGGATCTCTCTTCCACTTCTTCCTTGAATTTCAGATCTATCATTCCCACGATAGTATCATAGGAATTAAGGTCAGCTAAAACAAGTGTTACATCAGCCTTATCATCATCTGATGCAAATTCAGTCTTTTTCAATACATCATCCGAGGGTTCTTTTAATGCGCAGCCGCTTAACAGCATGGAAAAAGCCGTCAGGAGCGCACCGAATTTCAATATATGTTTTGTGTATTTCATCTTCAATAACCTCCACACCGCTGTTTTGTTTTCAGTAACCCGTCAAATAAAAATAATCAAAATAAATGCCCAAAGCGTATTTTCTTTGGGCATTCGTTATAATGAGATTCAATTGATCATGCGTTAGCCTCTTCATCCTTTATTGTCTTTGCACAGTATACATAAAGTGCAGAAATAATTATGCTGAATAAGTAAGAGAAGATGCTTCCCCCCTGAATAACGCTTGCAATAACAGTAACAACATTTAATATGAGTGCGATCACGCCAAATATAAATGCAGGATTTGCACCTTTTCCGTTAGCGGCTTTAAATGCGAATACACCTTCAAGTATATCCAATATACCTGTTATTATAAAGATAACACCGAGAACGATGATACCGATACCCACACCGACTACAGCAGTCTGAGTATCTGTTGCCTGACCGCCGTTTGCCACAAGCTGTGAATTAAGTTCATCCATGCTCTGTGATACACCCGGATCTGATGCCACCTGGCCCATAAGTTCTTCATTTGCACCCACAGCAGACATAAGACCGCCGCCTGCTATTGCTCCTATTCCACCGAGGAAGCAGAATATCGCACCGATAATCGAAAGAACACCAAGCACTTTAATAACTTTTCTACAATCCATTTTTTAATTCTCCTTTTAATTTAATAATTTTAATCAGTCAATATATGTTTTCCAGTCGCCGCCGCATCTGCTGCATTTTACTCTGATATATTTCTTGCCGTCGGGATCTGTACCTTCCTGAGAAGAGATAGTACCGACACCGCCGCAGCCTGTGCATGGCTGAGATAATGCACCGCTTGCATAGAACTGTTCTTTTGAGATACCACCGTTTACATTTTCTAAGCTTTCTTCGTCAAGGACTTTTTTGTTCACCATTGAATGCACTCCTTTCTTTATGAGATTTAAAGTAAAATATTACCTATCCTTAATACAACAATGTTATTATATCATATATTTGCTTGAAATTGTATATTAATTTATGCTAAATTTTTATTTTCTACATTTATGACAAAAATAACATAATTTTTAATTGTTTTTTTATGTCAATCATCTTCCGCCTTGTGTATTTGTGAAATTTCTTCCAAAAAGGCATCGTATTTTTGTTTGAAAATATCTTTTTTGTCATATTTGTGGTATTCGTCGCAGCCGAAGTTTGCTATATAACTTGAAGTAAATCCGTTTATCGCAAGCTCCGTAACAAGGGCAGCCATCTCATTTCCGCTATGTCCGTATACTTCTTCGCAGAATCCGAAAAGATTTGTATACATAGTTTTTATATTTTCGACCGATCTGTTAAATAAAAGCGAATCGGAATCATAAGCATCCTTTATGCTTGAATGCCCCGTCTGCACCGATTCTTTCAGATATTTCTTTAAGGCGGTATGCTTCATGGTATAGAATATCTCGTTTTCTTCAAGGAGGTTGTTTGCTATCTTTGCCTTTTCGACATTGCCGCTGTCTTTTTCGACCTCGGCTTTGAATATCTCGCCCAACTGGTGTGTGTTGTTTCCCACAGATTTCACAAGAGCGGTAACAGCATTGAATACACGGGCACCTCTTAAAAATTCTCTTGTGGATTTACATACGACATCAAGCAGAACACCGATGAATATATACCTTTCTTCAAGGTCTACATCCGCCATTCGGGTCTTGAAGTCATTTGATGCTTTGCCTGCAAGGATCTCATTCACATTGTATGTGTTTCTGTATTTTTTGTAGAATTGATAATATGACGTAAAGTCATCTGCCACATCGTTGTGGTGTATGTATTGCGATACCAAGGTCTTGTCGATCTTTGCTCCGAGGGTTTCATATACATTCATCATTTTACTGAGGTCTTCCCAGCCTCTTGCTGTTACAAAACGCACATCGCCCGATGTATTTTCTATTCTGAAAAAATTCTGAGGTTTTACCGCAAGATAGATAACAACGGCTGCATTCATACCTACTCTGTAAGCATAATCTTTCCATACATCAAAATTCGGCTCGATATTTATACACTTGAATTTATCCAAAGTCGCAACATCAAACTTTCTTGCGGAATTGTTGTATTCCGGCTCGTTTCCTGCGGCAATTACTATCCACCCCTCCGGAAGAGCGGGGCAGCCATAGACTTTATATTGCAGGAACTGACGCATAACAGGGTCAAGCACTTCGGATTCATGATTTATCTCATCAAAGAAAAGTATGCCTCTTTCAAGCCCCGAATCCTGAACCATATCGTGTATTGTTGAAATTATTTCGTTTTCGCTGTGCACACTTAAATTTACATCGAGATTTTTGATGAGCTTATGCTTGATGAAATTTTCGTCCCTTGCGCTCTGTCTTGTATAATGTATCATGGAAAAAGGCAAAAAGCCGATATTGAGCTCGGCAGCGACCTGAGATACGATATCTGATTTTCCGATGCCGGGAGCACCTATAAGCAGGAGCGGTCTTTGCTTTTCCTTTGGGATAAGGTATCGTCCGTATTTGTCTTTTGCGGAATATGTCTTTATCGTGCTTATTATTTGCTGTTTTGCTCTTTTGATATTCATTTGAAAACCTCCTTATATCAATATTAATAAGCCGTTGCTTGAGATGAAATATTTATAAAGTATTTTATAATAATAAGTACATTTTGTCAAGCAAATATGCAGTCAAAAAGTAAAAAAAGGCTGTTTTCCGGATTTATATGACGAACATTTGGAAAATACTTTTTTTAAATTCTGAGTATTGTAATTAAATACCGAAAATGATATAATATAATATGTAATTATATTACAATATTTTTTAATAAGATAATATGATCTTAAATGACGGAAAGGCGATGGATATGAAAAGAAAACTCAAATCAATTTTCTGTATGGCAATTGCGGTTGCAATGGGGCTTTGCGTTTCGGGGTGTGACCTTCAAAAAAAAGGTGATGTAAAGACTATCGGTCTGGCTATGCCCGCAAAATCTCTCGAAAGATGGAACCGTGACGGAGAATATCTGAAAAAATTATTTGAAAAGGAGGGATATAACGTAGAACTGAGGTATTCCGATAACAATACCGATCAGCAGGTAAACGATATACAGGTACTGATAGCCGATGATGTAGATGTGCTTCTCATTGCGGCGGTTGACGGAAGTACATTATTCAGGACACTTGAAGATGCGCAGATAAAGAATATACCTGTTATAGCTTACGACCGTCTGATAATGAATACCGATGCGGTGGACTGTTATGTGTCATTTGATAATTATTCGGTTGGAGAAATACAGGGAAAATATGTGATAGATGCACTTAAAGCCGATGAAACAAGCGAATCTTACAATATCGAACTCGTAACGGGAGATACTGCGGACAATAATGCGGCATATTTCAGAAACGGTGCAGTAGACACGATCAAATCGTACCTTGATTCGGGAAAATTCAAGATACCATCGGGCAAGATAGAGGCGGAACAGACGGCAACTCCGGGCTGGGCTACGGATATTGCACTTGAAAATATGCAGAATACTCTGGCATCATACTATTCAGACGGTACAAAGCTGGATGCGGTGATATGTTCGTCAGACGTTCTTTCGATAGGTGTTGTTCAAGCGATACGCTCTGATTATAACGGCGGCAATATGCCTGTTATTACAGGACAGGACGGAGATATTGCGGCACTTAAGAATATAGTTGACGGAAATCAGAGTATGACGGTATACAAAAATGTGAGTGATGAGGCGGACGTTGCTGTATCTGTGACCAAAGCGATACTTGAGGGCAAGGAACTGAATGAAGAGCTTAAAGACACGTTTTCGGCAGAGTGTATATTTGATACGCAGTCATATGATAACGGAAATAAAAAAGTGCTCTCGTATTTGCTTACACCTCAGGTCATCACGAAGGACAATCTTGATGAACTTGCGGAAACGGGGTCGTATAAATGGGACGAAGAACATAAATATCTTGAAGCTGCATCATAAGAGGAGGAAACGAATTGTCTGATTATATTCTTGAAATGCACAATATTGTGAAAGAATTTCCCGGAGTAAAGGCACTTGATAATGTAAATCTGAAAGTACGCCGGGGAGAGATACACGCACTCGTTGGAGAAAACGGTGCGGGAAAATCAACATTGATGAACATACTGAGCGGTACATATCCATACGGCAGCTACACGGGAGATATAATATATAACGGCGAAACCTGTAAATTTACAAATCTGCGTGACAGTGAAAGAAAAGGCATCGTTATAATACATCAGGAGCTTGCGCTTATCCCCGAATTGTCTATAGGGGAAAATATGTTCCTCTGCAATGAGCATAAGGGAAAATTCGGCATTGACTGGGACAAGACATTCAATGAAGCCGAAAAACACATGGAACAGGTAGGTCTTAAAGAAGATCCCCGTACACTTATAAAAGATATAGGAACGGGAAAGCAGCAGCTTGTGGAGATAGCAAAAGCACTGAGCAAGAAAGTGGAGCTGCTGATACTCGATGAGCCTACATCTTCTCTTAATGAAAAGGATTCAAAGATGCTCCTCGATCTGCTTATGAGTTTTAAAAAGCAGGGCATGACCTCTATAATTATTTCGCATAAACTTAACGAGATCTCTTATTGTGCGGATAATATGACGATCATAAGAGATGGTACGACGGTGGAAACGATAAGCAACGAAAATCACGATATTGACGAGGACAGGATAATAAAGGGAATGGTAGGAAGAGAAATGAGTGCCAGATATCCCGAAAGAGAACGCCATATCAGCAATGAGATAGGCATGGAAGTAAAGAACTGGAACGTTTATCATCCGATATATACCGAAAAGAAAGTTGTGGACAATGTTTCCTTTAATGTAAAACGAGGAGAGATAGTCGGATTTTCAGGCTTGCAGGGAGCGGGAAGAACGGAACTTGCGATGTCGGTATTTGGAAAAGCCTATGGGACAGGCATAAAAGGCGAACTTACGATAAATGGCAAAAGCGTAACGCTTAAAAGTGTGAATGATGCGATAGATGCGGGACTTGCGTATGTAACGGAGGATCGTAAGGGAAACGGTCTGATACTCTCAGAGAGCATTGCAAAAAATACAACTATGGCTGATCTGAAAAAAATCTGCAAAAACGGTATAATAAACGTAGATGAAGAAAACAAGGCAGCCGAAGAATACAAAGAGAAAATGCACACGAAAGCAAAAAATGTTTCACAGAATGTGGGAGACCTTTCGGGCGGTAATCAACAGAAAGTATTGCTTGCAAAGTGGATGTTTACAGATCCCGATGTACTGATAGTTGATGAACCGACAAGAGGTGTCGATGTAGGTGCAAAATATGAGATATACTGCATAATGAATGATATAGTGTCACAGGGAAAATCAATTGTGATGATCTCTTCGGAAATGCCCGAACTTCTCGGTATGTGTGACAGAATATATGTAATGAACGAGGGTCGCATAGTGGCGGAAATGTCCGCTTCCGAGGCTACACAGGAAAAAATAATGGCAGAGATTCTCAAATCGGATAAGTGAGGTAAATAATTATGAATGTTAAAGTTTTTATAAGAAAATATACTATGATCATTGCACTGGTCGTGGTTTTTGTACTTTTTGCGATACTTACGGGAGGACGACTCCTTGTACCGCAGAATCTTTCAAATCTGTTATTACAGAATGCCTATGTGCTTATAATGGCCTGCGGTATGCTGATGTGTATACTTACGGGCGGTAATGTCGATCTTTCGGTAGGCTCTACCGTATGCCTTGTGGGAGCGGTAGCGGCACAGCTCATGGCGGCAGGTATCCACCCTCTTATTGCCATTCCGCTTTGTATTGTAATAGCGGCTGTTATAGGTATCTGGCAAGGTTTCTGGATAGGTTATATACACGTTCCTCCGTTTATATGTACTCTTGCGGGAATGTTCCTCTTCAGGGGACTCGGCAGAGCTATACTCGGCTCAAAAACGGTAGCTATAAACGATCCTACATTCCTTAATATTTTTGCTTCGTACATAAATTTACCCGGCATAGATGACGGGGAAGTAAAATGGTCGGCTTTCATAGCAGGCTGTATCGTTGCGGTGGTACTGATAATCCACAAATATGTTTCAAGGAACGCCAAAATGAAAAAGGGCTACAAACTTGACAGTGCAGTTTCCGAATTTGGTAAAATTGCAATAATAGATGTACTTATACTTGCATACACATGGCAGATTGCTCATTTCAGAGGTATCTCGGTAATGGCTCTCTGGGTAGTTGCGGTAGTGCTCATTTATGAATTTATAACAAGCAAATCGGCTTTCGGTCGATATTTCTATGCAGTCGGCGGAAATGAAAAAGCAGCCAAACTTTCGGGTATAGATACAAAGAAAGTTTATTTTGCGGCATATACATCAATGTCGATACTTGCCGGATTATCGGGTCTGATCATCGCAGCTCGTATAGGTTCGGTAAACGGTGATACGGGAAGTTCATTCGAGATGGATGCCATCGGTGCCTGCTTTATCGGCGGCGCATCGGCTTACGGCGGAAGCGGAAATGTCGTTGGTATTATCGTAGGTGCTATATTGCTCGGTATTATAAATCAGGGTATGTCGATAATCGGTCTTGACAATAACTGGCAGTACATGGTAAAAGGTGCGGTATTGCTTATCGCTGTTATATTCGATGTCGTATCGAATCGCAAGACAGGCAAGGCAGGCTGAAAAATCTTATAAACTACATATAGAACGATTCATTTTAGGGTATCTCTAAAAATTAGGGTAAAGCCAAACGCAGATAGAATTTTCGAGAGCAACGAAAAACGACGAAGGCATAGCAGAAAAGCTATGTTGAGGAGGTTTGAGGAAGCTATCGGAAATTATAGCAAGTTTGGTATAATCATAATTTTTAGAGGTGCCCTTTAGCTTTTCTGTTCTGTGAAGATCAAAAAACCGCCTGTATGCTTCTATTGTAAGCTACAGGCGGTTTATTTTCAAATCGTATACGGGATATTATTGTCAATTGCAAGCTGTTTAACAAGGTCAAATGCCAATTTTGTAATTGTTGATGTAAATGTAACGCTCTGCCCCGCTTTTAAAAGCTCAACCGCAATTTCCGCAGTTTTTTTCAATTCTTTTTCTTTTGCATATTCTTTTGCGTATTCTTTTGCGTATTCTTTTGCATATTCCTCTACTGCTTTACACATACTCAATTCCCCCTTTTTTGTATTCTTACATTCATCTGCACATTCTGCAATTTCAGGTATAAACATATCTTTCGGGTCGCTGCACATAAAATCATGTATCAATTGTCCGAATATTGTAGTATTATCTTTATATGAAGCATTTATGTAAATTATAT